>NZ_JAPFPW010000025.1 GCF_026155325.1 Desulfobotulus pelophilus
GCATCACCTCGTGGCGGAACTTGGGAAAGGATAGCGGCAGGCTTCCCTAATTTATGGAATGCAATTCGCCCGGAAAGGTTTATCCCCTTCGTGTCTCTCCAATGGAAGAGACACGAAGGGGATAAACGGATTTCTTCGCCATATGGTTCCGCTGCGTTCTTATCTGCTCTCCACCTTCCCGTACAAAAGACTCAGAAGGTGCCCCCCCTCTATATCCGCTGTCCAGCAGAAAAGCCCCTCCATCTCCTTCCCGTTCACCCTCATCCCCCCCGGCAGAATTTCAAGCTTTTTCAGGGGCAGATGAAAGCCCTGGCCCACAAGCTTGAGCCCGGCCTCCTTCAGGGTCCAGTGCCGGAGGATCTCCCGCTCCGGCTTTCCGGACAGAAAGGCCCATTCCTCTTCAGAAAAAGCCATGCGACGCAGGGCTTCCGTATCCCGCTCCCTGTCCGGCTCCAGATCCAGCCCCAGCGTTCCTCCCTTCTCAAGAACAATCCCCGCCGCAGCATAATCGCCGCCATGGCTGATGGAAAGGGCATATTCGGGGAAATCCGGTAGAAAAGGAACCCCTTTTTCCGTATTCTCCACGGCTATACCAGCCCCTGTTCTCGTATCCCCCAGAAAGGTCCGCACCAGCTCTTTCACAGCCATGCGACCGCAGAGCCACTCCATCTGCCTCTTGGCAACGGCAAAACCATGAAAACGGGCTTTTTCTGCTTCTGAAAACCCCTCAGGAAAAACATCTTCCGGAAGAAACAGTTTTTTCCGTGTTTTCCATACAGACCAGTCTTCCTCTTTGGGAAATAATCCGGCCACCACATCCGGAATACAGACCAGATGCAGGGCCACGGGAATGGCTCCCAGCTGGAAGGGAACAGAGGAGAGAGGCAGAAAAGATGGGGCGGCTTGCCAAAAATTTCTGTATTTCATAGGCTATATTCTTCTTATGGTATGTCCAGAGGGGGAAGAAGGCAGATTATCCGCCACAACAGTCTTTTGTAAGGGATACATGGCCAACAGAAACACTTGCGTCAAGGTAAAAGCAGCTGTTTTTCCACGCGCACGCGCCACCCTTGGGTGCTGAAATCAGATCCAAAGAAAGGCTTACAGCATGGACTCTGTAAAAAAGCAACGATTTGAAACTCCTCAAGATTCTAAAAGTGAAGATCTGATTCCCCGCAAAGGCAACTTCAAAAAATTAATAACCTACAGGAAGGCGGAGGCAATCTATGATATAACCTACTATTTTTGCACAAACTTTTTAAGACGAGGAGACCGTACCACAGACCAGATGGTACAGGCAGCCCGTTCCGGAAAGCAGAATATCGTGGAAGGTTCGGCAGCTTCCGCCACATCAGGGGAAATGGAAATCAAGCTCATCAATGTTGCCAAAGCCAGTCTTCAGGAACTGCTCATGGACTATGAAGATTTTCTGAGAACCCGGGGGCACCGGCAGTGGGAAGCCGATTCCGTGGAGCTGGCAGCCATGCGAAAACTGGGAAGCAGCCACAACGACAGTGCCTTTTTCATGCAGATGGTAAAAACAAGGCCGCCCGAAACCATTGCCAACATGGCCATTGTACTCATCAAACAGAACGACTATCTGCTTTTCAGGCAGCTCAAAGCCCTTGAGGAAGCCTTTCTGAAGGAAGGCGGCATGCGGGAGAGAATGACACGCATGCGGCTGGAAGCCCGTCGCAATGGAGGAGGCAAGACATGAGGCTGGGGGCTTAAAATATTTAAAAGCTTTAAAGTCCTTAAGGTCTTTAGGTCTTTAAGGTCTTTAAGGTCTTTAAGGTCTTTAAGGACCCTAAAGACCTTAGCAGTAAAAAAAGGGGCAGGCCCGGAAAACCCGCCCCTTTTCACTTTAAAAGCACATCTCCTGTCTCACCCTACGAAACCTTCTTCACCCCAAAGGCCTCCACTTCCCCCTCCAGGGAGAATCCAGCCGCCGCAGGAATGCGGATCATCTGAAAATCCTCCACCCGCACCATGAGGCGACCATTGGCATCCACAAGGGCCATGTCAAAGAGATCCGTCTTTTCCAGTTCCGCCTTTTTCTCCGTCACGCAGACATAAGCCGTGCGAGCTTCGGGCATATCAAAAATCCGCAAGCGGCTGAAAGAAGAAGGCAGCACAGGGGTGCCCTTTCCCAGCATATTGAACAGACCTCCGGTCTGAAACATAGCATCCAGCAGCACCACAGGGATTCGGAAATCAGGTGCCTTGACACCAGCAAAGAAAAAGCCCTGCCCCGCATCCCGCATCAGGGTGACAAGCTGCCTGCCGTCAAAGCCCGCCACGGACTCAATGCTGCGGAAGACCCCGTCCATGAAAAGCCGCGTGGGCCGGTAGATGAGATCCCCAAGGCTGCCCTTATGCCGCAGGCCCGGCAGATCGGGAATGGCCATGAGCTGCACACCGGGCCGCAGATCCGCCGTCTGCACCCTGCCCGTATAATGCAGGGTTTCCGTGGTTTCCGAAGAGCCGGGCCGTGTGAAGGAAGAAAGCATTTCTACAGTCACACTATCCGCTTCAGGGCCTTTGGCCCGGATTTCCAGCCGTTTGGGACGGTTTTTCAAAAGCTTGATACCATAGGGAATGGAAAAATCCTCGATTTCCGTCACATAACGCCTGCAACTCACCTGAAGGGCCGCCTCGGCCAGGGTTTCAAGGCCCGTGGCCCCGAGGAAAAGGGGAACGCCGTCCAGGCTGTGATCTTTGAGGAAAAGATCCCGCTCCAAAGTCAGGGTGCGGACAAAACGGGCTGTTTTGCCATCCGGCTCCAGCCCTGCATCCAGAAAGGCATCCAGCACCGGCCCCTGACCGGCAAGGGGCAGCAGGCCATCGGGATCAAAGGCCCGGTCTTTGCCCGTGAACACAGCCTCGCAGGGTTCGGGGCTACGGCATTCCCCAAGGAAGAAGCGGATTCCCGCCTTTAAGGGCAGGAAGGTGAGGCCCCGGCTTTCCAGCACGGTTTTCACCGAACCCCGCGTGGCCATGCCCGTGCCTTCCCAGGCTGTCCAGGCCAGCACCTTGGTGACGCAGTGGGGCCGCTTCACCTGCTCCGCCAGCACCATTTTGCCCAGCATGTCGTTGGCTGCGGTGTAATCGCACTGACCGGCATTGCCAAAACGGGCCGTGACCGAGGAAAAGGCGAAAATCGCCTTGAGATCATGGCCGGAGAAGGCTTTCAGCAGATGGGCCATGCCTCTGACCTTGGGCGTAAAGACCCGGAGGAAGGAGTCCAGAGTTTTCTTATCAAAGACCTGGGATTCCTCCACACCTGCCCCGTGGATGATGGCATCCACTTCCGGGAAGCTTTCGGCCAGTTTCTGAACGGCGGCAGAATCCGTCACATCCGCAGACACATAGCGTACGGAAACGCCCTTTTCCTCCAGAAGACGGAGACTCTCCGCCGTGCGGTGCAGGCCCTGCATGCGCTCTGCGGTTTTTTTCAGGTGAAGGGGAGACAGGCCCGGCATTTTATCCGCCAGACGGGCCATGAGATCCTTTAAGGAAAGCCCTGCGGTCTCCGGGGTGAGATCCTTTAAGTCCGAACGGCCCACAAGGATGAAGGCCACATCCTTTTCTTCCTCCGCAAGGGCCTTCACCATCTCAAAGGTAATGCCCCCTGCCCCGCCGGTGACAAGAACGGTGCAGCCGGAAAGGATGTTCTTCTGCCCCTGAACCTTTTTTTCAAGGAGGGTGGGCAGAAAGCGGGTGTCTCCCACAAAGCCCGTTTCCACCCGACCATCGCCGGTGAGGAGTTCCTTCACAAAACGGCTGGCCATGGAGGGGGCATCAAAACGCTTGTCTCCGAAATCCGTAACCTTGATGCGGGTATGGGGAAACTCCCGGGCAAGGCTTTTCAGAAAGCCGGAAAAAGCCGCCTGTACCGGGTCCGGACGCATCTCGCCTTCCCGGATACCCATGGCCGTGGGAAAGATCACGGACTGGAAGGCGGGCATGGCAATGAAGGCTCCCTGCCGGTTTAAAGACTCCCGCAGGGCGTGGATGGCGGTAAAGAGGACGGCGGGCATGCGCTCACGGCCTTCTGGCACCTCCGTATTCAAGGGATGGAGCAGCACAAGGCCACAGAGATCCGGATGGGCCTTGGCAATTTCTCCGAAAAGGAGGGCGCTTTTTTCCGCATCCCGGTCTTCAAGGAGATAATCGCCCCTGTCCCGGCCTGCGGTGAGAATCACGGCACCTGCGGCTTCAAGGCCTTCCATCACGGGTGCGGCAAGGCCCTGATCGTCTAAGGTCACCAGCACCTTGCGGCCGGAAATGCCAAAACGGGGGCCTGCTTCCGCAGGAGCTTTGCGTACATCCGGCAAAAAACGGAAAAGCCCTTTTTCACTGCCGCTAGGGTCTGCCGGAAGAAGAGAAGGATCTTCTTCGCTTCCGGGACTTTCAGAAACAAGGCTCTTCCCCCGTCTGCCTTCTTCGGGGACGAAGGGGGCTGTAGCGAAGCCAGGCCTTTTGTCCCCCTCTCCCTCTGGGAGAGGGCCGGGGTGAGGGCTTAATTTCCGGGTATCTTCAGCCCCGGAAGCATTCAAAGCCCCCTTCTGGGCAGCAATGTAGTCCGCAATTTTACCCAAGGTGGAAAGCTCCCGCAGGGGCGCGTCCTCTTCGGCCCCAAGGCCAAAATGCCCCATGACCTTAGAGAAAATCTCCACCTGTTTCACCGTATCAATGCCGAGATCCGCCTCAAGATCCAGATCTTCGGCCAGCATGTCCGTGCCATAGCCCGTCTGCTCGGAAAGAATGTTCCGAATTTCTGAAAGGATGGCCTCCCTTCCGGAAACACCTGCGGCAGAAACTTCTGCCACCTCTTTCTCTTCAAGGGATACCGCGCCCGACTGGGCCGCAATGTAGTCCGCAATTTTACCTAAGGTGGAAAGCTCCCGCAAAGGCGCATCCTCTTCGGCCCCAAGGCCAAAATGCCCCATGACCTTAGAGAAAATTTCCACCTGCTTTACCGTATCAATACCGAGATCCGCCTCAAGATCCAGATCTTCGGCCAGCATGTCCGTGCCATAGCCCGTCTGTTCGGAGAGGATGTTCCGGATTTCTTCAAGAATATGTTCTCTGCCGGAAGCACCTGCGCCGCTGGCTTTTCCATCCTCTTTTTCTTCAAGGGATACCGCGCCCGACTGGGCCGCAATGTAGTCCGCAATTTTGCCTAAAGTAGAAAGCTCCCGCAGGGGCGCATCCTCTTCGGCACCAAGACCAAAATGCCCCATGACCTTAGAGAAAATTTCCACCTGTTTGACCGTATCAATGCCGAGATCCGCCTCCAGGTCCAGGTCTTCCGCCAGCATGTCCACACCATAGCCCGTCTGCTCGGAAAGAATGTTCCGGATTTCTTCCAGAATCTTCACCCGGGAAGAGACCTTCGGCTCAGCCTTTGCCTTCATAACAGGGGCAGGGGGTTTTTCCTTTGCAAAGGCGGGAAGACTTTCTCCCGAAAAGCCCGGAGCGCTTGCCAGCACCAGCACCCGGTTTTTCATCTTGAGATCGGGCTTTTCCATGCCGGAGATGGCAGAAAGCCAGGCTTCATAGGCGGCGTTATTTTCCGTGGCCCGTTCTTCCGTGCGCTTCACCATGAGCAGGGCAAAGTGGGAGCCAAAACCTGCGGAAAAATGCAGGCCGTACTGGAAGTCTCCCCTTTCTCCACGGCTGAATTTCAGATCGCTGAAATGCTCCGGCACCTTCTTCAGGTGGGCTACGGGCGGGGTCTGTCCCCTTTGCAGGGCTTTCACCATGACCGCGTCTTCAATGGCCGCCCCCAGGGTATGGCCCGTGAGGCCCTTGGTGTTGGTGATGGTGATTTTACCCGCATCCCGGCCATAGGCCGCACGCAGGGCCTCAATTTCCGCATCCGCACTGCCGCCCCGCGCAGGGGTGAAGGTTTCGTGGGACATGAACACCATGCGGGAAGCGTAGCTTTCCGCATCAAGACCATGGCGGGCCTCCACCTGCCGCACAAAGCGGGCCATGGTTTCTGCCAGATAAGGCACATCAATGCGGGTGGTGTGGAAGGCCGCATTGGCAAGGAAGGAGCCAAGGATTTCCGCCTGCCCCTCAAGGCCGCGTTCCCGGATACGGTCCCTTCTTTCCACCACAAGGGCCGTGGCTCCGGCTCCCAGCAGGGTGCCGTTGCGATCCGCATCAAAGGGCTTGGCTGCTTTGGAAATCTCCTTTTCAATGGAGGCAGCGCCTAAACTTAAAAATCCCGCACTGATCCAGGGGCCCTGACCCGATGCCGTGGCCGTTTCCGAACCAATCACCACCACCCGCTCACAGCGGCCACTGCGAATCCAGTCTTCGGCCACGGCAATGGCCTGGGTGGTGGAAGCACAGGCACCGCTGAGATGCACATTGGGGCCACGGGCCCGGATCATTTTGGCAAAGTGGGCAGAGGCAAGGGGGGTGATTTTATCAAGGAAGGTACTGTCAAAGCGGTAGTCCTCCTTTTTCTCCCAGAGGGGACGGATGGCGTGGAACCAGCCCGCTACCCTTTGCTTGAGGCTGCGCTCGCTGATATTTTCCATGAGATCATAGTAGAGGCTTTCAAGGGCCCGTCCCGGCCCTTCCTGATACCGGTGCTGCTGGAAGGCCTCCATTTCATGGATGAGGGTTTCCCATCCGGGGAAAAGGCCGGTGAAGATGACACCGGTAGTTTCCTGCATGGAAGCAGGCAGGGCCAGCTCCTCTCCGGCAAGACGGGAGCCTGCTTTGCTCTGGCCCTCCAGCAGGGGAATGCGGGCATCCTTCAGGGCTTCCAGACCTGCGGCCATGGCCAGGGCAATGCTGATGTCCTGCCCCTTTTCCAGACCATACTCCCCTTCCGGATCAAAGAAGCCGAGTTTTCCCGCAAGATGAATCACCTCGTCCGTGGAGGCGATGTCCACAAAACGGGCATTGCCTTCCGGCGTTTTGTGCAGCCTGCGGATATTGCGCTGGAACATGGCTTCCTTTTCTTCCTGCCCCAGTGCTTCAATGAAATTCTGTCCCTGTATCAGGCTGTCAAAATGATCATCGGAAAAAACGGCCCTGCCGCTTCCGGGAAGGCCCACGGAAACCCCTGCAATGGAAACGGCACCCGTGTAGAAACCAAAATTTTCATAGGCTTTTAAGCGAAGGCCGTCCTGCTCCTTCTCATATTCCTCCAAAAGGGCGGCTTCCATGCGGCTGCGGTTGGCCTCCAGAAATGCGGCAAACCCTTTGTCCTCATCCTCTTTCATGGTGAAACTCCCCTTGATATCGGCCTGATTTCTGGCGCTATGGTTCTTCGTCTGTGGCGGCACCTCTCTTTTTTCAGACAAGCCTTTTTCCCTGCCAAGGCTTGTGAAGAGGGCCTCCATGCTGGCGCGTTCACCCTTTTTGGGGTCAACGGCAGAGCGCAGATCCAGCCCTTCCAGACGGTGGCTTTCCACCAGACGGGCCAGAAGATTGCCCGGCCCCACCTCAAGGAAGGAGCGGCAGCCCTGATCATAGAGATGGCGCACCCCTTCCATGAACTCCACGGGAGAAACCATCTGCCGGGTGAGAAGCTCCTTCACCGCGTTCTCATCTTCGGGATAGGGTTTTGCCGTGACATTGGAGATGATGCGGGGCAAGGCTTGGGTCTGAAAACGCAAGGGGCCGAGGGCCTTGGCCATGCCTTTGGCGGCATCGGCAAAGAGCGGCGTGTGAAAGGCTCCGGAAAGGTTCAGCTTGCGGAAAAGCACACTTTTCTGGGTGAGAAACTCCCCGAAACGCAGCATGGCCATTTTTTCGCCGGAAACCACGGTCTGACCGGGGGCGTTCTTATTGGCGATGTACACCCCTTCGGCATTGAAGGCAGCAATCAGATCCGCCACCTCCTGCGGCCCCTTGAAGACGGCCATGATGCTACCGGGAAAGTCCCCTGCGGCCCGCTGCATCAGAGAAGAGCGGGTGAGCACCAGAGAAAAGGCCGCATCAAAATCTAAAGCGCCGGAGGCAAAGAGGGCCGTATATTCCCCAAGGCTGTGGCCCAGCCAGGCATCGGGCTTCAGGCCCTTTTTCACAAGCAGGCTGTGGATGGCGGCAGAGGCCAGAAATACCGCAGGCTGGGTATTTTCCGTGTGGTTGAGATCCCCGCCCTTTCCTTCAAACATCAGGCGTAAGAGACTTTTTCCCCGTTTTGCCTGAAAGAGCCTTTCCGCCTGATCCCCGAGGCTGCGGATTTCAGGATAGGCTCCGTAGAGATCCTTCATCATGCCCACCTTCTGGGCTCCCTGACCGGAAAGGAGCACGGACATCCCGCTAAGGGTGGCTGGCAGGGCCAGAGAGGGCTGCAGAGAATCCGCCAGCCTTTCTTCTTTTCCGGCCTCTTCTTTCCGGAGGAAGGGAGGCAGGGCAGAAACCACCATATGCCCATGGTTGCCCCCAAAGCCATGGAGGTTGGTGGCAAGGGCCGGTCTTCGCATTTGACCAAAGTCTTCGGCCGCATCCGGGCTCACCAGAGGGCCGCCCGCTTCCATGAGGGTGGTTTCCGGATCAAAGCTGTGGTGGGGCAGCCTTCTTCTGTTTTTTTGCATAAGAAGGAGCCGGGAAAGGATAATGGCGGGATTGGCTCCTTTGTAATACCCGTATTCCGGCTTGATATTGCCAAAGGAAATGCCGGAGGCACCGTCAAGGCCCATGTGCACGGCCCGTTTTTCCATGCTGTCCGGGATTCTGTGGCCAAAGCCGAAGGGATCGAGGTGGTGCAGGTCCGAAGGCAGCATGCCCGCTTCCCGGTAGGCTGCCCCCATTTCCCTTGCCAGCAGATTTTCTGAAAGGGCGAAAACACTTTCTCCTGCTCTGGAGGCCATGGCAATGCTGCGGATTTCTCCTAAAATGGGAAGGCCCTTTTCCTTTGCTTTGGCGTAGGTGGTGAGCACCTGCACCGCAGCTCCTTCCGAGAGGTTCACCCCTTGAGACTTGCCCTTATCCCAGAACCGGGTGTCCTCCTTGGAAAGCAAACCGAGGCGCTTGAAGACCAGAAGGGCCGCAGGATAAAAGGCCGAATCCACCCCGCCGCTGATCACATAATCGCAGCGGCCGGACACAAGGTGCATCATGGCTGCCCGCAGGGCAAAGCCCGAAGAAGCGCAGGCCGCATCCACGGTGAAGTTGGGGCCGTTGCAGTTCAGCACATTGGCTACCCTGCCGGACACGATATTGGTGAGCAGCCCCGGTGTGGTGTCTTCCGTATTGGGCGGCAGGCGTTTGCGAAAGACGGCCGTCAGGGCTTCTGCCAGCTTTGTGCTTTTTTCCGGCGAAAGACCCTTGGTTTTTTCCATACAGGCCGCCACAAAATCAAGGCGGATACGGAGAATGTTTTCCACATGCCGGGTACTGGATATGGCACCCAGCATCACCCCGACCCGGTTGGTGGGAGTTTTCAGCTCCTCTTCCAGACCCGCCCCACGGATGGCCCGGTCCGCCGCCGTAAGGGCCAGAAGCTGGGCTCTGTCGATGAAGGCAAGGCTTTTGGGCGGAATGCGAAAGCGCATGGCATCAAAGGTGAAATCCCCGCAGAGACCGGCCTTGAGATAGGGAATGCGGTATTCCCTGTCTTCCTCGGCATAGGCCTTTGCATCAAAACCCAGATGGGCTTTTTCCGTGAGAAGGCTTTTTCCCGAAGCCATGGTTTCCATGAAGCTGTCTTCATCTTCGGTTCCGGGCAGCACCAGCCCCATGCCCGCCACCACGATGCGCTGATCATTGGGATCAAAGGAAAGGTCGGGAAACACCTCCCTCTTAAGGGGCCTGTAGTCTGAGGTGGGGGCTTCCAGTACGCAGTGGTAGTTAATCCCTCCGAAACCATAGGCGCTGACCGCGGCCAGAAGGGGCTGGTCTTTTTCTACGGGCCAGGGAGAGGCGTCCTTTACCACAAAGATGCCCGTTCCCGAAAGATCATGCACCGGACCCAGTTCCTCAAAATCCCCGTTGGGCGGGAGGATACGGTGGTTCAGGGCCAGAAGGGCCTTTAAAAGCCCTGCGGCTCCGGCCCCTCCCAGAAGGTGACCCACCTGACTTTTGGCGGAACTCACCCCAAGGCTTGGGTTTTTGCCGTAAAAACCCTTCACGCTTTCAAGTTCTGCCGCATCGCCCATGCGGGTGGAGGTGCCATGGGCTTCCAGAAAGGTGACCGCTTCGGGCACAAGGGGCCGTTTCATGTTTTCAAAGGCCCGGGTCATGGCCAGTACCTGCCCCTTCACATTGGGAGCGGCAATGGCCTTGCCCTTGCCATCGGAGCTGGCTCCCATGCCCCGGATCACGCCAAAGATTTTATCCCCTTCGGCCACAGCATCCCGCATGCGCTTCAGGATAAAAACCACGGCCCCTTCACCCAGCACAAAGCCGTCGGCCCGGCCGTCAAAGGGCCAGGAGCCTTGGGCGGATAATGCCCCCATCTTGGAAAAACCCACAAAGGTTTCCGGAGCAAGGTTGGTATTGATGCCTCCCACGATGGCCGCCTGGGCCCGGCCGGAAAGAAGCTCCTGCATGGCGCAGTCCAGGGCCGCAAAGCTGGTGGCACAGGCCGCATCGATGAGATAGTTGGGGCCTTCCACTCCCAGGAAGGCAGCCACCCGGCTGGCCTCAATGTTGAGCACAGCCGTATCCGGCGGCTCATTACGAAATTTTCCCGCAAGGCTTTCTCTGATCCCTTTCACCAGAGCCGTCTTTTCCCCTTCTTCAAGGGTCTCAAACTCAGGCAACGCTTTCAGGACAGAAAGGATTTCCGGAGTCCAGTATTTCATGTGCAGATCATGGGTCAGCTCATTGCCAAGGCAGGAGGCCAGAATCACAGGCGTTTCTAAGGGAAGGGTTTTACTCCCCTTACTGTTTGGCACAGAAAATCCACCGGAGTTGGCTGCCTGATACGCGGCTTCCAGAACCAGCTGCTGACTGCGGGAAAGGCGGGCGCCGGTTTTTGCATCCAGCCCGTATTTTACCGGATCAAAGGTAAAATCCCGAACATCGGCGGCCACGGAGGTATAACTTTTGTCTTCCGCACTTTTATCCTCACTCACATAGAGGGAAGGCAGGCGGCTTTCCTCCATCTTCCGGATGGAAACATGGCGGTTCAGGATATTTTCCCAGAAAGCCTCCGGCGAAGGAGCGTCCGGCAGCACGCAGCCCATGCCCACCACGGCAATTTCATCCAATATTTCCCCATCGGGACGGGTAAGCCGTTCCAGGGTATCAAGATGCTGCCGCAGGGCCGTCTTGTTGTCAAAAAGACGACCGTGGATGGACTTCACCGTGCAGGTGTCTTTGAAAAAGACCAGGGAATCGCCCACGCAGAAGTTACCCTTTTCAAAGATGTCCTCTTCTTCCAGCATCCGGCATTCGACACTTTTTCCGGAAAAATCCGGCACCATGCCCTTGGCCGCAATAAGAAGGGAGCCCATGTTGTCCTTTTCAAAGGCATCTTTCCGCTCGGAAAGGGGATCGCCCGTTTCCATGCGGCTGTGCTCCAGCTCCCGCATCCTTATGGCAAAGGGACTGGCCAGCGTACGGGATGGAAGGCCTACGGTGCGGCCAATCACCTGGGTTTCCTTCTGGTGCAGCACTTCCTTCTGGTACCGGGTATGGAGAGCACCCGTTTCCACAATCTCACCGGTGAAAAGATAGGCCGTTCCCACCTGAATGCCGATCTTAAGACCCCTTTGGGAAAGACCTGCTGCCATGCCGGAGATGAAATGGGAGGCGGCTTCCGTGGAAATGCCCCCTGCATACACAAGGGTTTTTTCCTGCAATGCAGCGTCATCCAGCTGAGACAAAAGCTCCGTGCCCATTTCCCAGAGCACAAGACTTGTGAGGGAGCCCACATGCCCGCCGCACTCCGTACCTTCCAGAATGAAACGGGACACCCCGCCGACAAGGGCATTTTCCAGCATGCGGGTGGCGGGGGTATGCAGGTAGGTGCGGATACCGGAGGCTTCCAGCTCCCGCACCTGGGCGGGGCTTCCCCCTGCAATGAGGGCAAAGGGA
Organism: Desulfobotulus pelophilus; assembly: GCF_026155325.1. Lineage (NCBI taxonomy): Bacteria > Pseudomonadati > Thermodesulfobacteriota > Desulfobacteria > Desulfobacterales > Desulfobacteraceae > Desulfobotulus > Desulfobotulus pelophilus. The sequence continues at coordinate 12,019 of NZ_JAPFPW010000025.1, forward strand.
ATGTTGAATTTGCGGGTAAGATCCATGTGCTCGGGAAGGCGGCGGTTGAAGGCCTCAATGCCGATGAGCCCCGCACCGCAGGGAATGCCCTTTTCCGAAGCCTTTTCCAGCATAGTTTCCGCCAAGGGAACAGGCAGGCTGCCCATGGCAAAAAAGGGAAGGCCTCCGGCCTCTGCCACCTTCTGGGCAAAGTCCACGTTATCACTGATGTTGGCCATGGGGCCCTGCATGATGGGGTACCTCACCCCGTGCTCTTTTGCCAGGGGGGTTCCGGCCCGTAAGGGGTCGGCCGTTTCCAGAACGGCAAGGCTTTTTCTCACTTCCTCAAAAAGCCCGTGGATCATGGCTTCCACACCCTCGCCCCTGCGAAGGAAATGCCTTGCGAACACGGCATCCTGACCCAGATAGAAAAGACTCTGCACACTTTCCGCAGCCCCATCGGAAAGATCCGCCATTTTTTCCTTCAGGGTTTCAGAAAGGATGCGGGCTTCTTCGCTTTTTTGATCCGCACCCAGCACAAAGCGGGGCTCCAGTTTTTTCAGATCCTGGGCCAAACGGGTGCCGAGCCTTGCAAAAAAGCGGTAACGGGAGCCTTCCGGGCCTTCCAGCAGCAGGGTGTCAAGATCCTCAATGCCGTTCAGAAGTTTGCGGAAATTCTCTCCAAGGGGGGATTCCCGGCAAAGCCAGAGCTGGGCATCCAGCACAAGGCCGCTGGCTCCTGCACTGAAAAACCCCGCTGCCGTGTGCATGCCCACACCCCCGTGGATGAAAAGGGGAAGATCACTTGTTTCCAGATACTCCTGCATGAGAATGAGAGCCGTGTGGCGGGAAACGGAACCTCCGGCCTCAAGGCCCTTCAGCACCAGCCCATGAACGCCCATGCGGGAAAGCTCCGGGCCATGGCCCGTGTGTTTCAGCTCCAGAAGGCGCTTGACCGGCCAGGCTTTCAGATCCAGATTCTTTAAGGCATCCTCAAAATCATAGGAAAAAATGAGGGCTTCCAGATATCGGGGGGGATTTTTTTTAAGCTTTTCCAGAAGGTCTTTTCGGGAAAGGGGAACCCGGATGGCAAAGAGGATATTTTTTTCATCCAGCGTCCTGCCTGCCCCAAGAACGGCTTCTGTGTCCATGAACTCCGCATCCAGAACCGGAAGGCCCCCTGCCCTGTGCAGGCTTTCCATGTAACGGAGGTTGAAAACTTTCTGGGGCAGACAGGCAAGCAGGGGAAGGCGGCAATCCAGTATTCTCTGCATGGGCTTTTTTTCTCCTTTATGGCGGGGCCTTAAAATATTGTAAGACCCGGGTCTTGCGGAAGGATGGGTAAAAATAAGGGTTTCCCTGTTCACGGGGAACCGGAACAGGGCCTTAAGCAGGATGTGTGCCAGAGAAAATATGTGCACGGCAGAAGCGGCAGGCAAAACACAGATAAACATTTAAAATTAAAAACTATACTTTCATAAAAAAGAGGCGCATGCTTTCCTCAGGGGAAAGGGTAGCACTTCGCACCGCCCATACACAAAATGAACATAGCACTGCACAAAACGACCACACCCATCCAGAGGTAAGCCTGCGGAAAAAAGGAAGGATAAAAAAAAAGAAGAGACAGCCGAAGCTGTCCCTTCATCCCCGGAGGAAGAGGCTCAGACATGAACACAGGCAAGCGGACGGCTACCGGAAGCTATATTCAAGACTGAAGGCCAGCACATGGGCATCGGGTCTTTTGTAAGTGGTTTCATGAAAATTACCCTCATGATCCCTCGTTGCGGTATTTTTCACATCAAAATACACATTCCGCATATAACCGACACCGATGGTGAAGTGATTGTTCACTCGGGTCCGCACACCCGTACCCAGATTAATGAAATTATTCTTGTACAAGGCCTCCGACTGATACTTGTCATCATAGTTCAGGAAGGCGTAGGCTATGCCCGCACTGAACCTTGTATTCTCCGAAATTTTGTAATCTCCACCCACACCGATTTCAAAGCCCGGATCCAGATCATACTTGATTTCATTCGGCACAAAAACCTGACCGGTAAAGGTGGACGGCGCTGGTTTCTTGTATTCCCCCCACATGGGCAAGTACAGGATGAACATACCATTCATGTTCAGTCTGTCCGTGAGAGCATAGTCTGCTCCCAGAAATATTTTAGTGGGCTCATCAAAGCGAAAGCTTCTCTTATCCGTATAACCGGAGGCCTGAGAGAGGAAATTGCCCTGAGAAAGATCCTTTTTCACATCCACTTCCCAGTCCATGGGAGCAAGGGACTCGATCATGAAGGCAAGGTTCAGTCTTTCAACGGGCTGATAATTGACGCTCACAAAGAGAAGCCCGCCCAGAGCCGACCATTCCGCATCATAAAGTGTATCCTTGCTGCCGAAAAGACCTGCGGACTGTACATCAATCTGTGTGGACTGATAACCATAAATAAGCCTTGCCCCTGCGGCCACGGAGAGCTTCTCATTTACCGCCCGGGCCGCACCAAAGGTAAGGGCCGGCATCATGGAAAGAATTTCCACGCTGGCTCCCGCCCCGACGGGACCATTCGGATCATTCATATTACCGGTAAAATATTTCTTTCCATTGGTCCATCCTGCCGTATTATCAATTCCCCACAAGGCCATATTCACATTGGGTGTACCATCGCTGAAAAAAATACTGCCGCCCCCGCCGTAAAAATAGAACCCGCCGAAAAAAGACCAGTCATCCTTCTTGTAATTGGCATAGATAGAAGGAACAAACTTGGTTGCCCTTTCCTGCTTAAAGGAACTCTGGGCCTGATAGGAGTCCCCCATCTCAATTTTATAAGGATTGTAAAGGGACTGGCTGGAAAAATGAATATGCAGGCCTTCATCCATCCGCACAAGCCCTGCAGGGTTCATCACCACACCATCGGCACTGTCTGTAGCCGCATGCCTGCCCGCAGGATTGGAGATCCAGTTGGCACTCAAGTTTGTTGCATAGTTTATGTAGGTAGCGTAAGCCGATGATGCCAATAAAATCAGACCTGCCATGAATACAGAAATCAGAACATTGCTTTTCATAAACACTCTCCCCTTTAGACCATAAAAAAATTAAACCAGACACCTGTATGGCAACCCCCCCCCATCCCCCCTGTCTTGCTGAAACGGCCAGTGCTGTGATCATGGTTTTACAAGCTGTATCAGGCTCCCGGCAGGTGATCAGGATTGACTCTGCACCAAGAGCTTCCGACAGCCGTACCCGTGAGAACAAGCAACCTTCGTATGAAATACGTACCGCAACCCAACTTCAGGATATGGATTACTTTGTGCAAATAGCGTTCCCATATAAGTATAGCCATCACAGAAGTACTTGGATCAACGACACAAACACCGTTTCACAAAAACACAAGCAATTGATTTTAAACTTAAAAATCTTTTAAATTTAAAAAAACTACTAACAACTATCAGTCAAACATAGGCACATCAATCATGCAGGCACAAAGCCGCATACAAACAAAAATAAATTATAAATTGTGAAATAAAAAAGCATCTTATTCCCACATGCCACAAGGATGAAAAACAGTGTTTTCAAGTGGTGGAGAAAAGATGCTTCTGGAAATAACAGGGCAAAAGCCTGATCTTACAAACAAAACAAGATCGAGCTGAAAAAAGCAAAAAAACAATTCGTCATTACGGAACGCCATTTCTAAAACGTGGCTTTTTTGTCTCTCTTTACCTAACGACTTTCCCTAAAGTTGCCATTACTAGGCTTTCAGAATTCCGCAAGTATGTCTCTTTTTGTTACAAAAAATTCACGCCCTACCATCATTTCATGATGAAAACTGCTTTCCGCTACCAGAACATGCATTGCTTATCAGTATATTCATCAACCATTCAGTAAAAAAGCAGACCCGGTCTCCCCGCCTTTTCCACCACGACCTGCTTTCTTTTCTCAAAAGACAAAACAGATTCTTTCCCGTTATTTTTCCCCTTGAATGTAGCCAAATGAAGACGGACCCTGTATTATGGACCCGCTTCCAGGAGGAAGAAAATCAAAAAAAAGCGGAAAACCGCTGCGAATCAAACTTACAAGATCAGAGGAGTACCATGGTATTCACAACACCTTTAAAAAGTAACAGCATCAAAATCATGCTCCTCGGCAGCGGTGAGCTGGGCAAGGAAGTGGTGATGGAAGCCGCACGTCTTGGCATTGAAACCGTGGCCGTAGACAGCTATCCCCATGCTCCGGCCCATCTTGTGGCCAACACGGCCCACGTGGTAAACATGAAGGACAGAGAGGCCCTTCTGGAAGTGATCCGCCGGGAAAGGCCTTCCTTCATTCTGCCGGAAATCGAGGCGTTAAGTATTGAAGCCCTTGAAGATGCGGAAAAGGAGGGGTTTCATGTCATCCCCAATGCCGAAGCCGTAAAAAAAACCATGAATCGAAAAAACATTCGGGATTTTGCAGCAAAGGAACTGGGGCTTCTTACCAGCCGATACCGTTTTGTCAAAAGCCTTGAGGAACTGCAGGCAGCCGCCGGAGAAATCGGTATTCCCTGTGTGGTGAAACCCGTCATGAGCTCTTCCGGACACGGCCAGAGCATCATACGATCCGAAGCGGAACTCAACCGGGCATGGGAACATGCCAAAGAAGCCAGAGGGGATGCCAGCGAGCTGATCGTGGAAGAATTCATCCCCTTTGATTACGAAATCACTTTGCTTACCGCACGGACGGAAAAAGAAACCGTTTTCTGTGAACCCATCGGCCACCATCAGGAAGACGGAGACTATGTGCTCAGCTGGCAACCCATGGCCATGACCGAAGCCACCCTGCAGAAAGCCCGCCATATGGCCAAAACCATTACAGACGGACTGGGAGGCCGGGGCATCTTTGGAGTGGAGTTTTTTATTCAAGGCGAGGAAGTCTACTTCAGTGAGGTCAGCCCCCGTCCCCACGATACGGGCATGGTCACCCTCATTACCCAGAGCCAAAGTGAATTCGCCCTGCACGTAAGGGCCGTTTTAGGATTACCCCTTGATTTTGTTTTCTATGGTCCGGGAGCCAGTGCGGCATTCAAAAGCCGCCAAGAAGCTTCGGTACCCGTACTGGATGTACCGGATACGGCTTTTGCCAAAAATTCCTTTATCCGTGTTTTCGGAAAACCCGTCAGCCATGTGGGACGACGCATGGCCGTGGCCCTGGTTTTTGACGAGGTGGAAAAGGCCAAAAACAGGGCAGAAGAAATCGTATCCCTCATGAACGGCTGATATCCAGTGCCTTCAAGGGTTCTCATCCCTTTTTTTCCACTCGTATGCGGCACAAAAGGATCGAGTGTGTAGCGAATGCCGCATCTCTGCAACCAAAGGTTCTGTAGACAGCGTCTTTTCCCGAACGGATCAGGACAAAACCTCATCAGACCATGGCGACAGCCCTTTTCTCAAGCCCTGCCCGCTGGTTGTTTCACCGGCTGGCAGGGCATATTCTCTACCCCATACAAAGCCGTACCGCCCCGGACAACCCGCGGCCTTCTTTCCACAGGGACAGCGGAGAACTCTCAGGCACAGGAGCCACGAACAGCGTTACAAAATAGTATTTTTCCAGAAAAACACCAGCCATCCATTTGAACAAAAAAACAATAATTACAAAACCATGCAGCTTTGGCACACACAGTGCTTACCCAATAAGCCTGCCCTTTACGGCAGCTTAGCCACCTGCCCTCCCATTACCCGGAGAGACCCCATGCAAACCCTTTTTATTATAAAAACCGGCAGCACCTTTGCCTCACTTTCCAGACAATTCGGAGATTTTGACAGCTGGATCAGGACCGCGCTGGGTCCCGTCTCCTTTCCTGTCATAACTGTGGATGCCGAAAAAACAGAGGTTCTTCCGGCAGCAGAAGACTGCTGCGGTGTCATCATTACGGGATCGCACGCCATGGTTACGGATGCACTTTCATGGAGCAGAATCCTTGAGGCATGGATCCCTTCCCTGCTGCAGGCAAAAATACCCCTGCTCGGTATCTGCTACGGACACCAGCTGCTTGCCCGCGCTGCCGGTGGGGAAGCGGGCTTTCATCCCAGAGGCCCTGAAACCGGCACGGTTATGCTGACGCGCCTTCCCGAAAGCAAGGGCGACCCCCTCCTTGGCTCTCTGCCACCGTCTTTCCCCGTGCATGCCACCCACGCACAAACCGTGCTGAAACTGCCGGACAACGCCATCAGGCTGGCTTTCAGCGACCATGAAGCCAACCACGCCTTTCGAATACCCCCCTGTGCATGGGGTGTTCAATTTCATCCAGAATACACGGAAGCCATCATGCAGGCTTACATTCTTGAAGAAAAACTACGAGGAGAACGGAACGAATCAACAACAGACACTCTCTTGAAAAACGTTGTGGCAACCCCGCAGGCATCCGAACTCCTGCAAACCTTTGCCCGCATCGTTCAAAAATTTTCATACATACCCGGAGACCATGACTGAAACAGAACCGGAGGAAACCAAACCGTGCTCAACATCAACAACAAAGCCACAGAGATTAAGCGTGAAATTCTGATTCATATCGCCCGGTATCAGCTGGCGGGAACACTGGAAAAAAAACTCTATGCCCTCCCCAGAAAAATGGTCCCTCTGCACGGCATTCCCTTTCGCTGCTGTGTTCACCATGACCGGGAAATACTCAGCCAGCGGATCATCGCACGGCTGGGACACAGCATAGAAGACTACGATGAGGAAAAGCAGCTTTCCGACTATGCAACGGAAGCGCTGGAAAGGGAAAAACCTACAGAACCCATGCTCACTGTCATTGATGAAGCCTGCAATGGCTGCATCCGTGCCTGCTATATGGTAACCAGTGCATGTCAGGCCTGCATTGCCCGCCCCTGCATGACCAATTGCCCTAAGCAGTGCATTCATATCAGGAAAGGCCGTGCCCTGATTGATGATACCCAATGCGTCAACTGTGGCATCTGCCAAAAAAACTGCCCCTTCCATGCCATCATCAAAATTCCCGTTCCCTGTGAGGAAGCCTGTCCCGTAAATGCCATCACAAAGGATGAAAACGGCAAGGAAACCATAGATTACAGCAAGTGTATTTTCTGTGGAGCCTGCATACGAAGCTGCCCCTTTGGTGCCATGGTAGACAAGGGACAGCTTGTGGACGTCATCCGGCATATCATGGAAGGAAAAAAGGTGGTGGCCCTCTATGCGCCGGCCATAGCCGCTCAGTTCCGCGCTGCTCCGGGCCAGCTGGATGCAGCCTTTATTCTGGCCGGTTTCCATCAAACCTTTGAGGTTGCCCTTGGTGCGGACATTACGGCGGCCAAAGAAGCCATTGAATTTGAAGAAAGAATGGAACGGGGCGATACCCTGATGACCACTTCCTGCTGCCCGGCCTATGTACGCGCCATTGAAATCTATGTACCGGAACTTCTGCCTTTCATCTCGGAAACCCGATCCCCCATGCATTACTCAGCAGAGCAGGTGAAGCAGGAATTCCCAGACTGCATCAGCGTATTTGTCGGACCCTGCCTTGCCAAACGCAAGGAAGGTTTTGATGACCGCCATGTGGATTATGTGCTTTCCGCCGAAGAAATTGGTGCTCTGTTTGTTGCCAGAGAAATCGATGTTGCCACATGCGAACCTGTTCCTTCCCCACATCAGCCCACCAGCGGTGCCAGATATTTTGCCCGCTCCGGCGGTGTTGCCCAGGCCGTTCAAAACAGACTTGCCCACCCGGAAAAACTGAAAGTCAGAGTGATTAACGGGTTGGATAAGGCTGGTATGAAAGCTCTCCAATCCTATGGCAGAGCCGCATCGGAGCACAAAGAAACCCATGCCAACCTTGTAGAGGTCATGGCATGTAGCGGGGGATGCATCAATGGCCCCCTTGTGCTGACCAATCCTAAAACAGCGGGAAACCAGCTCCAGAAATACGCAGAAAACCGTCCCCAGACCTGAGAAAGGAAACGCGCATGGAAACATACCGCAGGATTAAAGAAGTGGTAAAAGGAGAAGAAACCCGGGACGGTGCAGGAGTGCGGCTGGTAAGGCTTTTCAACTGCCGCACGGCGGAACGCTTTGATCCCTTTCTCATGATGGATGCCTTTGATAACAGCAGATCCGAAGACTATATCAAAGGATTCCCCTGGCACCCGCACCGGGGCATAGAGACCATTACCTACCTTATAGAAGGCAAGGTGGATCATGGTGACAGCCTTGGGAACAAAGGCCGCATTCTGGATGGAGACTGCCAGTGGATGACCGCAGGCAGCGGTATCATTCATCAGGAAATGCCCCAGCCACCGGGCAGGATGCTGGGCGTTCAGATATGGCTGAATCTGCCAGCAGACGGGAAAATGGCTCCCCCGGCTTATGGCGATATCCGATCCGATGCCATTCCCATCATCCGGGAAGAGGGCTGCGAAATTCGTCTGATAGCAGGCAGCTACCGGGGTGTTCAGGGCGCTTTTGAAGGACGCTACATCAAGCCCCTTTTCATGGATATCAGCCTTGCGCCTCATACGCTATGGGAACTCCCTACGGATGCCGACCACACCCTCTATACCTACATCTTTCACGGAGAAGGCCGTTTTGATGCCGACTGTCCACCCATGGGTGAAAAAAACGTCCTGCTTTTCAGCTCCGGCAGCCGAATCCGGGTTAAAGCCGAAGACAGCGCCCTGCGCTTCATCCTCCTTTCCGCCCCCCCCACTGCATGAGCCCGTTGCCTGCGGCGGCCCCATTGTCATGAATACACCGGAGGAGGTGGCCCAGGCCTACAGGGAACTGGATGAAGAAACTTTTATCAGACACCCCAGACAAGGAGATCCCTCTTTCTCGCAGGATAAGCCCTAGCTGCCTTGCGGCCGACATCTTTATTCAGAAACCGCCGGGACTCTCCCTGCGGTTTTTTTATCCGCCAGACCAACCCGATTTTTCTGAAACCATGAAGTGCGCACATCCACAAAAACGCAATAAAATACATACATTTTCGTATAATTCACCCCTGACAAAAACAAGCGCATTTTATGGAAAATCCTTTAATATCAAAAATTTATATACACAAAAACACCCTTGGCATGATTTGTGTTTCTCTTATCACAGGAAACGCACCGAAAGGGGGGCACTCTTGTTTCAGGAAGACAAAGGGCCGGGGCCCATGACCATGATAAAAAAAATATCTGCCTGTTCCTTCAAAAAGGTGGCATCTCGGATGACTGACTGTGGGGGCTACTGGGAAGGATCCTGGAAAGAGCACAGGCTGGGCTCGGTTTTTCAGCCCGTCTACAGCCTTGCACATAAGAGAATTGTAGGATTTGAAGCCCTCATACGGCCCTTCCGAAAGGGTCATCCCGTAGACCCTCATAACTTTTTTCACGGTCTTTCCAGAGACACACTCATGCTGACGGACCGCCTCTGCCGCGCCCTCCATATAGCCAACTTTCAGAGGCTTGGAAATAAAGACACCTGGCTTTTTCTCAATGTGGCCACCGATGTGGCCGTTCATGCCAGGCAATATGGCTCATTTTTTTCTGAGCTTCTGGATTATTACGAACTTTCTCCGGAATCCGTAGTGATTGAGGTGGTGGAACAGGCCACAGAAGATCCGGAACGTATGGACAGGGGTATATCCTTTTTCAGGGATCTGGGCTGCCTCATTGCCATGGATGATTTTGGCGCAGGAAGTTCCAATTTTGAACGGATCTGGCGTTTTTCCCCCCACATTGTGAAGCTGGACCGAACCATCATTGCCCGTGCAGGTCGCGAAGCCCGTACCCGGCGCATGCTTCCCGGTATTATTTCCCTTTTGCATCAGGCAGGCTCCCTTGTTCTTGTGGAAGGCATTGAAAGAGAGGAGGAAGCCCGTATTGCCATGGAATCGGATGCGGACATGGTACAGGGGTATTATTTTGGCAGACCGGAAAAGAATCCGTCTCCGGCCTCTCCGGATTTTGATGGCCTGATGGAGCGATGCAAGGCGGAGCTGGGAGAAAAGGAGCATCTGTGGCGAAGGCGGAACAAGCCGGTTCTGGATCTTTTCTCCCTTGCCCTTGAGAAGCTCTGTTCCGGACTGAAACCGGAGGAGGCCTTAAGGGGCATGCTGGAGGATACGAGAACCCTGCGTTGTTATCTGCTGACTCCCACTGGGCTGCAGGTGGGGGCCACCCTTACGGGTACAGCTCCGGAAAGAAGGTCCGACGCCTGCTTTGCTCCTCTGCAGGAAGGACGCAGCGGAGACTGGTTCCGCCGACCCTATTTCAAAAGGGCTCTTCGTACTCCCGGCCGGGTTCGGGTCACCCAGCCCTACCGCTCTATTACCGGAGACGGAATGTGCCAGACCCTTTCCTGCTATGTAACTTCAGGATCAGAAAGCTGGATTGTCTGCTGTGATCTTTGTTTCAGCGAGGCTTTTTGAAAAAGATCCTGCATCGGAAAAGGCCATCGCTTTTCAGGTACCCAGAAGTTTTTTGATCTTTTTTTGCGATCGGACAAGGAGGAAGTATGCTGTTGAACAGGAGAAAAAAACGGGGCCTGCCGGAAACATTTTTTGCAGAGATTGCTTCCGATCCCCGCGCACCTCTGGATCTGTCTCACCGCTTTATGAAAACCGATATCAGAGCCTCCCACAGGCCTGTTATGGAAATGCTGGACCGGATTTATGATCGTTTTGAAAGTCAGATGCACAGCATTGCCGAAGGTGCCCTGCCCCTTTCCTCCCTTGCTCCCGAACTGGCTGACATTGCCGATCGTTTTCAGGATACGGGAACAAAGCAGCAGGAACTGGCCATCCGCATGGTGGAGGAAACGGAGCAGGCTGTAAGGGCGGAAGCTTCCATGGCAGATCTTGCATGCAGGGCAGCAGAACATTCCGAGGCCATTGCCCATGCCCTTGAGATTTGTAAAAATCAGGGGCATACGGCAGGAAAAGGAATGGGTCATATAGGCGAGGAGACCCGCATGCTTTCTGAGCAGGTTGGCCAGCTCTCCTCCGATGCCATGCGCATTGATCAGATCATCGGAACAATCGCTGCCATAGCCGAAGATACGGGCCTCCTTTCCCTGAACGCCAGCATAGAAGCCGCCCGGTCCGGCAGGGCTGGAGCCGGTTTTGCGGTCATTGCCCAGGAAATCCGCCGTCTTTCTTCTCAGGTTGCCCAGGCCGCAGACAGTATTCACACAGAGCTTTCCCGTATCCGGGGACAGATCCGTGAGACCGCCGCAGGGGTTGACAGGGTCAAAAACTGTGTGGAAGAAGGTGAAATCGCCATTACAGATGTTCTGTCCGGACTTGGGGAGGTTGGTGTGCGCCATGGAACCTTTGTGCAGGATATGGGTGTACTCAGCCGTACCGCGGAAGGTCAGGTCAGGGTTTTCGGGGATGTGGCTTCCTTTGTCCGGGAAATTCGTCAGGGAATCGAAGAGCGTAACGGAGAAGGTGTAAAAATTTTAAGTTGTGCCAGAAACATCCGCAACCTTACGGAAAAACAGCTTGTTGCCACAGGAGGCTTTCATCTGCGCTGCCACAGCAGGGCAAAGGCGGCCGTCAGTGCGCTGGCCGCATCCGGGGAATTGCTTTCGGATCAAAGGCCTGTCAGGGAAGGGATTCTGGCGGAATTCGTTTCTTCCGCCGCCTATGTGGAACTGGTCTACCTGACGGATACCAGAGGCGTGCAGACCGTTGCCAATCAGTTCCGGAGGGGCATGGATGCGGTGTACGCGTCCGATGGATACGGTGCGGACTGGTCCGGTCGTCCCTGGTTTGAGAAAGTGAAAAAAAGCCAGAAGGTTTTTGCTTCCGATATTTACAGATCAAAGGCTACGGATGCCTTCTGCTGCACGGTGGCTGTACCTGTCCATGACAGCGAAGGCCGGTTTTCCGGTGTGCTGGCGGCGGATCTCTGCCTCGAAGAATTGCTGAAAATATCATAAGGGACCGGAGGCCCAAGGCCCCCGGTTTGTTTTTTAGCTCTTAAATCAAAGACGTTTCAAGCTGAAATCGGAATATCATCAGCCCCCGAAACCCGCATCTTCCATGTCGATGGCTGCGCCATCCATGACCCGGATGGAGGCAAGCCTGCCTGCGGTGACGGGAAGCTGGGTATTGATGAAGAAACGGGCCGTGGTGATCTGGCCTTTGTAAAAGGCATCATCCTTTTTCTTCAGACCGATTTTGGGTTCCGCTACCAGGGCCCGCCACAGAAGCATCCATGCCATGGTCAGGTCTCCTGTGGCTTCCAGGAAGGGATGGGTAAAGGCAAAGGCATTGAGAACCTTGTCACTGGCTGCGGCCTTACCCAGTACCATGGCGGTTTCCGTGTAGGTTTCCAGTAGTTTTTCCACATTTTCCGCCAGAGGCCGGATGGATTCAATGTTCCGAGCCTTTTCTATGGTGCTGCGGATTTCCTCCAGATAAGCCATGAAAGCGGCCCCTTTTTTCATGCCCATCTTGCGGCCCACAAGGTCCATGGACTGAACGCCGTTGGTGCCTTCGTAGATCTGAAAAACACGGGCATCACGAAGCAGCTGGGCCACGGGATACTCCTCCACATAGCCGTAGCCCCCATATACCTGCACGGCGTGGGAGCAGACCTCAAAGGCCTTGTCCGTGATGTAGGCCTTGATGATGGGAGTCAGCACCTCTTCAATATTTTTCAGTCTTTCCTTTTCTTCCGGGCTGTCGGAAAGCTGGCAGCGGTTCTGAATCATGCCATTGTAGTAAATGAGGCTGCGCATGCCGTCCACAAAGCTCTTCATGATCATGAGCTGGCGACGCACATCCGGGTGACGGATAATGGCCGCAGGACCTGCATCAGCGGGATCGGTCATGTGTTTGGTCTGAATACGCTGGCGGGCGTAATCCAGGGCATACATGTAGGCGGTGGTGGCGTTGGCAAATCCCTGAAGGCCTGTCATCTGACGGGCTTCATTCATCATGTGGAACATGGCGGCCATGCCCTTGTTCTCTTCTCCTATGAGGGTGCCTATGCACTCACCCTTCCCTCCCAAAGTCAAAGAGCAGGTGGAATTGCCGTGCAGCCCCATCTTATGCTCAATGCCCGTGCAGATCACATCATTGAATTCTCCCAGAGAGCCATCTGCCTTGATGCGGTATTTGGGCACCATGAAAAGGGAGATGCCACGGGTGCCTTCGGGGGCTCCTTCAATGCGGGCCAGGGTAGGATGGATGATGTTTTCCACCATATCCTGCTCACCGCCGGAGATGAAGATCTTGGAGCCGGACAGGGAATAGGTGCCGTCAGGATTACGTCTGGCCACAGTACTCAGGGCACCCACGTCGGAGCCTGCATCCGGTTCGGTGAGGAGCATGGTGCCGGACCATTTGCCAGCATACATGTTTTTCAGTACCTGATTTTTCTGCTCATCCGTACCAAAATTCTCTATCAGCCGGGCCGCACCATGGGTGGCCATGTGAAAGAGCATGAAGGAGTTGCAGGCACCGTGGAAATACTCACTGGCCGCAAGACATATTGGCTTGGGCATTCCCTGCCCTCCCCAGTCCGGTGTATCGCCCATGGCCAGCCACTGACCATCCAGATAGTTTTTGTACACCTTATGGTAGGCTTCGGGTACCCGCACCGTTCCAGCATCAAACTCGCAGCCTTCATCACTGATTTTTTGCAGAGGAAGAATTTCCTTGATGGCAAGGTTTCTGGCCTCACTGACAATAAGATCGATGGTTTTACGATTGAATTCCCTAAAGACACTGCTTTTGGCAAGCTCGGCCACTTCAAGCTGTTCATGAAGCACAAAATCCACATCCCGGCGGTCGGCAATCAGTTGGGCCATTCCAGTTCTCCTTTTCGAGGACACATATGGGGCTAACGTAGCCCGTATACAAAATATGTTACCCGGTCTTCAGCAAGCTGCCTGCTTAACAATACACTGCTATTTTAGATTCTTTTGCTAACCAGCGGCACCGAACATACATCTTGCATGCAAAGCTGTTTACCCATTCCATTCCTGCCGCCACCGCAGCAGGCAATCCCTGTTCATAAAGTCGAATATATATTCATTAAAAAGAACCCATATTTTATATTTACGAAAATTTCAACACCGAATACCACTCACCCCATCCGAAATGGCACAGCCGTCCTCTGGATTGAACCCGGTGAATATGACACACAAAAACAGATCCACAAGTGTGCCGGGGCTGCGCTCAAAGGATCAAAGCCTCTCCGGGCAGCTTCATGCCATATTCCAACGGCAGAAAACACAAGCCTTCCACAGCAAAGGAACTTTTCATGCCTGCCGAAAAGACGAGATCGTATGCATGGCCTTTTCCCTTGACGCATCTTTCATAAAACCTATATCTTTATACTGTCGGGTATTCTGTCATTCACAGAAAAAACAGAGCTTTTTGGCTCTGGTTCCGGACTTCTTCCCATAGACATTCTCCCTTGCCACGGTTCTCACCAGAAAAAAGTATCCCAGCCTCCGGCTTCGCAGGCTACCACACCCTGCCATTGGCCATCGGACTGCAAACAAACCCATGGAACATGACGCTCCTTCTGCTGTAACCCAAAACCATACATACCAGGAAAGAGCAGATCCCCATGCACAACACCCTCAGCACAAAACTTCTTACCGAGCTTCCCCTCAGCATGGCCCTGTATGATGAACACCAGACCATTCTGTGGGCCAACAAAGCTTATACAAAAATGACAGGGTTACCACTGGAAGAAATCATAGGGATGAAATGCCACGCGCCATGGGGCTTTACAGCAACCTGCCCCCACTGTCCCATTACAGAGGCCATGGAAAAAAACGGTATGGTTCAGGCAGACCTGACTCTGGACAACCAACCGGAATGGTGTCATGCAAGGCTGGGGTGCCGGATTAAAACCAGTATGGTCAAGGATGATGCAGGCAAACCCATCGCCATCATGGCTGTTTTTCTTGATCTGGCAGACCATATCCTCCGACAGAGACGGCAGGACAAAACCGTTGCTGCTTTTACGCGCCTTCTTGACTACGCCACTTCCCACAACTCCATGAATGATCTTCTGCAGGAATTTCTGGATGAGGCGGAAACCCTTACGGAGAGCGAAATCGGATTTTACCATTTTGTGGGACAGGATCAGGCAACCATTACCCTTCAGGTCTGGTCCACCCGTACCCACAAGATCTGCAAAGCACCCGGAGCAGGACAACATTATCCGGTTGAACAGGCCGGAGTCTGGGTGGAATGTATCCACAAAGGCAGCCCTGTCATTCACAACGACTACCTTTCCCTGCCCCATCGAAAAGGGCTGCCAGCAGGCCATACAGCGGTAATCCGGGAACTGGTTGTGCCCGTTATCCGTAACGGAAAAATTGTGGCTGTTCTGGGCGTTGGCAATAAAAAACAGGATTATGATGAGCAGGATGTTCGGGTTGTGGAGCAGCTTGCGGACATGCTCTGGGAAACCGTTGTCCGTAAAAAAGCAGAGGAAGAGAATGAAAAACTCCAAACCCGTTATGCTCAGGCCCAGCGAACGGAACTGGTAGGAAGGCTTGCGGGAGGTATTGCGCACGATTTCAACAACATGTTGGGCATTATCATCGGCCATACCGATTTGGCTCTGGAAATACAAAATCCTCCTGAAGGACTGAAGAAAGACCTGCTTGAAATCCGCAATGCGGCCGAGCGTTCAGCAGGGCTGACACGTCAGCTTCTTGCCTTTGCACGCCAGCAGACCATTGCCCCCCAAACCCTCCATCTCAACGCCGCCATTCAACAGATGCTTTCCATGCTTCGCCGTCTGATTGGTGAAGATATCGAGCTTCTATGGCTGCCGGGCCCCCATCTCGGGTTTGTTAAAATTGACCCTTCCCAGCTTGATCAGATTCTTGCCAATCTCTGTGTCAATGCCAGAGATGCCATTCAGAGTACTGGCAGAATCACCATAGAGACCGGGAACGTGTCACTGGATGAACATTATTGCAGCCATAACCCGGAGTTCAGACAGGGTGATTATGTCATGCTGGCAGTCAGTGATAACGGATGCGGTATCAGCAAAGAAGCTCTTTATCATATTTTTGAACCTTTTTTTACCACCAAAAAAGAGGGCCAAGGCACAGGTCTCGGTCTTGCCACCATCTACGGAATTATCAAACAGAATAATGGATTCATCCATGTATACAGCGAACCGGAAATGGGAAGCACTTTCCGGATCTATTTTCCCCGTGAGGACAAAATGAACGCAGAAAAAAAGCCCTCCCCTGCAACCGCTGCAGCGGGAGAGAGGAAAACCATTCTTCTTGTTGAAGATGAAATTTCCATGCTGAACCTTTGCACAAGAATGCTCAAAAGCCTTGGCTATCAAGTTCTTTCCGCAGGCACACCGCGGGAGGCCTTGAGCTGCTCAGGCTCTTTTCCCGGCAGGATCGATCTTGTGGTCAGCGATGTTGTCATGCCGGATATGAACGGACGGGAGCTGGCGACCCTTCTGGAACAGGAGAGACCTGATCTTAAGGTTCTTTTCATGTCCGGATACACGGCCAATGTCATCGCCCACCATGGTATCCTGAAAGAAGGAATTCATTTTCTCCAAAAACCCTTTTCAAGACAGGAGCTCAATGCAAAAATCCAGGAGATTCTCATGTAGCCCTGCACACAATCTGCACTTTTTACAAAGCCAGCTCCAATCCTTCTTTTTATGACTCTGCATCATACGTTTCAAACGATTACGGCCGCATTCAGAAAGGCAATACATAGGCACAAAGACTGCTGCACCATTCCTGAGGCCTGCTCACCGGTGCGGTATCCAAAAGGAACTGGCGTAGTTTCTGATTCCCTGCGTTCAACCTTCCCGCCTGCCTTATGCAAAGGCCACCTGCAAGCAGTCAGACCGGGGGATCAAACCCCTGTAACCACATCGCAGAGAGCACCGAATTACATGCGCTGAACGGCTACCTGTTTTATCCCACCCTGTACATTTCCGGTACAATACCCTACTTATACGGTCAGCCTGGTGCACCATACCGCACCCCTTCTCCTGACTTTTTTGCATACAACGCCTTGCGCTTTCTGCCCTTTGTACTGGCAGGCTTTTGGGGGGGCGGTAATTTTCTTCTCTTTCCATGATAAAGGAGCCTGCATGCCACCCAGAAAACGACTCAGTGAATCAGAACGCAATTTTTTCGAACTGGTGTTCAAGGCCGGCATGACCAATCCTTTCAGTGACGCCAGAAGCTCTTTGGATACCACCATCGCAGGTGTTTTTCCCGAGACAGACAAACAGGAAAGAATCCGCCGGATGGTGGAAGAAGTTTCCCGAAAAATAGCCCTGCTGGAAAAGGAAGGAAGAACCTGCCTTGATGCTTACGATGGGCGGGATAAAGTTCTTCTCCGCACAACCTTTCTCTTTGAACTCTTTTATACTTTTCGCAGAAAATTTGATGCACTCATCGAAAGCCAGATTGAAGCTGGCACAGCCCCCGTTCGCGTACCCTTCACCAAAGACGCCCTGGCCCTGCTTCACAAAAGGGGTCTGAAAACCCGGCACACCTTTGAACTGGCCTTTCAGCTCCGGCGTGCTTACCATTTCATTGACAGAAGCCTTTCTGGGCGCTCCGCGTCCATGAAGCGATTCCGGGAAAGTCTTTGGAATAATGTTTTTACCCAAAACCTCGACCTTTATGAACGCTATCTCGTTAATCGCATGGAAGATTTTTCCACACTCATTCTGGGCGAAACAGGAACGGGAAAAGGAAGTGCTGCCGCAGCCATTGGCCGATCCGGCTACATACCCTTTGATCTGGAAAAAGAACGTTTTGTGGAAAGCTTCACGCTGGCTTTTGTTCCTCTCAATCTTTCACAATTTCCCGAAAGCATAATGGAATCCGAACTGTTCGGCCACAAAAAGGGCTCTTTTACCGGTGCCGTTGATGATTTCAAGGGAGTCTTTGCCCGCTGCTCTCCCCATGGGGCTATTTTTCTGGATGAAATCGGAGAAGTGTCGCCACCCGTTCAGATCAAACTCCTGAACGTACTGCAGGAGCGAATCTTTTATCCTGTGGGCAGCCATGAGCCTGTGCGCTTCCATGGCAGGGTCATTGCTGCCACCAATAAAAGCCTGCAAAAACTGCGGACGGAAGTCTTCCGGGACGATTTTTACTATCGCCTGTCTTCCGATATTATCGTTGTCCCTCCCCTGCGCCAGCGTATTCAAGAAGACCCCGAAGAGCTGCACACGCTTCTGGATCACACTCTGGCCCGACTTGTGGGAACACCATCTCCGGAATTGGCCCAAATGGTCAGGCGTACCCTCGCCCGCTCCCCTGGACCTGACTACGCATGGCCGGGCAATGTGAGAGAGGTGGAACAGGCCGTGCGCCGCATCCTTCTCACCTCCGTTTATGAGGGAGAACCCCGCGCCTCAGCCCGGCCCCTGGAGCAGTGCCTTCTGGAGGGCATGGAGTCCGGAACCCTCACCGCTCAGGAACTGCTAATGGCCTATTGTGCACGACGTTATGAGGTTGCCCGCACCTATGAGGAGGTTGCACGCCAGACAGGGCTGGACAGGCGCACGGTTAAAAAATATGTTTTGGGATGGAAGAAGGCACAACACCCGTAAAAAATACGGAAACCACTGAACTACCCCATGGCCTTTGCAAAGAACGGCGGATGGTGTATCCTCAAGCCCATCTACAGAACCCATCATCAATGTAAGGAAAAGGAGAAAGATATGCAGGAATGGATATGCACTGTGTGCGGCTATACGCATCACGGAACAGAAGCACCGGATACCTGCCCGGTATGCGGTGCCAGCAAAGCCGTCTTTGAAGCCACTGCAGCGGAAACAACCGGGCAGAATGCGAAGGATGCAGAAAAGAAGGAACAGAACCCCACGACCTCCAGATGGCGGTGCACGGTTTGCGGCTATATCCATGAAGGTGAGGAGCCTCCGGATATCTGCCCGCTTTGCGGTGCTGACAGAAGTGCCTTTGAACCTGCGGACAGCGCCGACCCTGAGAAGGAACCGGAAAACGAATCCAAGCGTCCGTTCTCCACCGGTGCCACGCCCTCCCTGCAGGGCAATCCCCGTGAGTGGGTAGACGAGCAGATTCTCCTGCACCATGCCCACCCCATTTCCGTTCATATCCCCAACGGGGTACTTCCCATTGCCGTTTTCTTTGCTTTCATCGGCATTCTCTTCAATGCCCAGGCATTTAAACTGGCAGCCTATTTTAACATGACCATGGTTTTTCTTGCCCTGCCTGTGGTCCTGTACACGGGTTTTGTGGAATGGCGCGGCAGGTACCGGTCAGCCATGACATCCATTTTTCGCACCAAAATTTTTTGCGCTGCGGTAGCCACCATCTGCGTGTCCATCATCGTCATCTGGCGAAGCTTCAGCTCTGAAGCAGAAGGCTTCTTCTATTTCCTTCTGCATCTGGTTGCCCTTGGTGCCATCGGCATCGCCGGCCACTTGGGAGGCAAGCTTGTTTTTGGTAAACGGGGCTGATTGTTTTTGAATGCAGTTTCATACCAACGAACGAAATCTAAAAAGCCTGGGTTCTTTTGTAAAAAAAGCCCAGGCTTTTTACAAAAGCCCCAAAAAAACGGCTTCGCCAGACAAGCCCTGATCAACGATCCCGCCACAACCAATACCACGGCCCGCACTACAGTAAAAACATGCCTGACCTAAAAACAGACACCCTGACAAGCAGGCTACCTTCAGGGACATGCTTTCTTCCTGAAAACCAGACTGCCCCAGCCCTTTTCCTGCCTTCTACCCACAAGATGCAGACTTTGCCCATAGGATGACTGAAGAGGGTCCATCTCCTCCGCCCTCATACCCGACAGGACCAGCACCCCCCCACGGATGAGACTCTCATCCAATCGCACCTTCAATGCCATGAGCGTTGGAGGTCTGAGGTTCGCAGCGACAAGATCCCATTTCTCATTGTCAGGCCAGACATCGGATATAACGACGGAGGCATCCAGCCCATTGAGACGAACATTTTCCAGGGCATCATTTACCGCCACAGGATCATTGTCCACCCCCAAAGCTTCCGCCATTCCATGGCGAACAGCTGAAATGGCCAGCACACCCGTACCCGTACCCACATCCAGCATCCGGCCTCCCGGTACAGCCATTTCTTCAATCCATTCAAGGCAAAGCCGCGTGGTCGGATGGTCTCCCCCCCCAAAGCTGTCCCCCGGCATGAGGACAACGGGTTGCCGACTCCCAGCAAGAGGCTTTACGCCCGGCACCAGCAGCTGGGTACTGCGGCCCACGGGAAGGGGGCTATGCCAGCCTCGCTGTACACAGGTTCGGCCATGGCGGATCAGATAGGCCAGATCCCCGCCCTCAATCAGGGCAGCAAGAGCCTGCTGGACAACCCTTCGGGGCAAGGCTGTTTCCAAAACGATTAACCGCACAAGCTCTGCTGGCGTACAGCTTTCTTCCGACTCACCGACACGTTCCAGCAGGTATTCGGCCAGAGCGGCACTTTCCATTCCCGTTACTCCTTCAGAAGCTCAGGGCTTTTGCCCTCACGGATCAACACGTCCCTGTACCAGATGGCAAAATCATAAAGCCCCCGCACCCGGTCATCTTGATTCACAATACCAAGGGCCATTTCATAGGCGGCCTTCCCATAAGAAGTAGAAAAACTCTCATGGGGGCGGGTTTTCAGAAACTCATGGATCAGATCATGGGTTGTTCGGCGGGTACCTTCTGTCCGGATATCAATGGGGTCTTTGGGTTCAGCAAAAGGGTCCCACTCTTCATACCCATCCTTCAGAATTTTTTGCTGCCCCCTTTTTCCCATACTGTCAAAAATGGCTTTTTTCCTGACGGCTATCTCTTCCGGGGAAAAGAGAGAAGGCTCTTGGCGGGGTTTCGGTCCTTGCATCAGCCCTTATCCTCCTCTGTCGAAGAGGTCTCTGACACTATACCGAGATATTCTTCATTGAAATCCGTGAGAAGAGCCATGGAAAGGGGAATCAGCATCTCAGCCATCCGGGTATACCGGGTCTCCATGGCGTCCACCATTTCTTTAGATACCTGATACAGTTTTTCATACAAGGCATCCATATTCACGGTAGGATAGGGTTTGCCCTGTGCAAAGGCCGACTTTCCGCAGGTGTGGCTGACACCGTTACTGGATGTCGGGATGCCGTACAACCGGCAGGTAAGGGGCCGAAACTCATAAAGCTGGCAGGTTTCATCCTCGCCCAGCAAGGGGCAACGAACCCTTTCCATGGACATCCGTCCAAGAATCTCGACTTCGGACACGCCTTCATTTCTTTCCTTGGCAGCATCCTTTTTTATGCGGTAAGTCTTTCGGTCCGCCCGATTGGCTTTTTCCAGAATGACATGTTTTTCTGCTCCGGAAAATCGCTCGTCAAATTTTTCTTTAATATAGATCGCTTCCACAAGGCTCAGGTCGAAAAGAGCATGGCAGCAGTCTGCACAGCGGGTTGT
>NZ_JAPFPW010000026.1 GCF_026155325.1 Desulfobotulus pelophilus
AAAAGGGAAGGCTGACGGGCAGATATTCAGACATGGAAAAAGCGGTTCCTTTCGGGAAACCGCTTTTTGTGTCTGGGATTTAAGGGGGGCTGCTTTTTGGGTCTTTGGAGCATAAAGGGGGCAGCCCCTTTTTTTAGACAAATGTACTTACATACAAGGTCTCCACTTTCTCACGAGCCCATGGAGTTTTACGCAAGAACTTCAGTGATGATTTAACCGACGGCTCATTTAAAAAACAGTTGATACTGATTTGTTTGTATAAATCCTCCCAGCCATAGTGTTCAACCAGGCAAGTCAAAATTTTTTCTAAGCTTAATCCATGCAGAGGATTTTTTGGCTGTTCGGTCATCGGGTCATTCTCGGTTGTTGTTAAGGTAAAAGGAGTCAGATAAAAGAGGATAAAAGGGGTCTAAGAGAAAAAGAGAAAAAGGGGTCTGACCCCTTTTTCCTTTTTTCTCCTTCGGCTCACCGGGAAATTTTTGTTGGCGGCCTTTGTTCGGTCCTATGCACAAAGGATGACAGCGGAAATTTATCCGGTGCAGCCGATTATTAGCCGCTGTCACTCGTTTAGCGTCTTATTCCCTTCCCCTTTCGGCGGAATCACAGAATCAAAAAACTTCTCTGTGGGCGGTGCAGGTCTAGTCGGCTCCGGGATGAGCGGCTGCGATGGCGCTGCAGGTGACTGTTGAGAACTGGCCGGAATCTTGTTTGTATCTTCCGTCATAACCACCTCCAATGGCTGTCTAGTTTGCAAAATTTCAACTACTACGGCTTCTTTCTCATTCGACACTGTTTGAACATAGAAATAGTACGGCATAGAAGCCAATACGAATGGAATAGCTAATGTTGCCGCAACCTGTGCCCGAAGAATACCTGTCATTCGTCGCCTATTCACGCCGGCGTTGTGCGAAATTGATTCGTTCAGGGACATGAGGAGAATGTGCTTTGTGTCACATATTGACTCTTTGATGCTTGAACCACCTTGGTAGTACTCAAACAGAGCGGGCGGCTTAATGCCAGCTTTGTACTCAAACCCTCTGAACAAAACGAAAAACACGAAGGCGAGCGACACCAACAATAGAAGAATTGACAAGGAAGCTGGTACCGAGAACAGCCAGAATCCTAAACCGGCGAAGTATCCAGCCCCATATGTTGAAAGCAGAGAAACTACAATCACAGCTGCGGGCGTCAGGAGCACTCCAGATATGAAGGCAATGCGATCACGAATCCTATCCGTTGTCGCAAGCTCGGAATCGAGCGCTTTATCTGAACGCTCCAAGAACCAATCGAGACACTGCTCTACATCATCACTCATTCAGAACCTACCCAAGCCCAATCAGACGGCTAACGGGGCGGCGGATCAGCTGCAAGGATAAAAGGGGTCTGACCCCTTTTACTCTTGGTCTTTGGAATATAAAGGGGTCTGGCCCCTTTTCTTTTAAAGCAAAGCGGAAGCCAGGACGTTTTTGGCAGTCCGTGTTAACGCGCTTGTTAGCCGCTTCTCTAAATTGCATAAGATATAACGATAAAAACTTTTTACCTCTTACAGATGTGCTGGAGTAATGATTTGGATTTAAGATCATTCGCATCACATGGGCTTCATGCTTTTTTCCACACTTAACATTAGGAAACATAATCCTCAATGATTCTATATAACGCAGCAATTCGTAATTTGACTCAAAGCCATCAATCGCTCTATCAAATAAATAACTTTTGCTTGATAGCCGTACAACAGGAGGAATGCCCAGTATTCTTATCAGTATGTCATGCCACTTTAAAAGAATTTGGTCCACCTGGGATCCAGTAGCTATTCCGCTCCTGTAAATAGATTTGCATTTCCTAAGAGCAAGAAATGTTTCAGCTTCTATTTTTCCCAAATTAAACTCTTGCTCTATTTCGCGAGTTAACTGAACCACATTAAATAGAACTCGCCTTTTTCTTGCAAAGTACTTTATAAAATAATCTCTCGATAAAACGAACAAATAATCAGCAAGCCACCAAGAAGCCACATAACTATTAGGGCTACTCAGGGCATTGAGAAGGCTTTTTCTAGAACGCTCCATTTCCTCAAAAGATGGAGGGATTAGGTCGCATTTAGCAATAAGCGCCTTGAACGTATCGCCACTATCATAAAGCACCTGGGACTCATGCTTTAAATGCTGCAAGAACAATGAACCTTGCAGCCTCATAGATTCAAGTTGATACGGCGTGTAAACGGAAACATTATAACCAAGAGAAGAATATGTCTTTATGGCATCTTTTTTATTTTTAGAGTTGCAGATAACAAGCAAGTCTTTGTCACTTTGACGGTCGCTTCCACCGGACACCTGCGATCCGAATAAAACTGCAGAAATTATCGTCATGTTTTTATCACCCTAGAACTTATTGATTTCAGGAACAACGAAATAACAACAATCCCCAATGTAACTTCCACGGCAACAACGAGCTTTCCGAGTTGAGTGGTTGGGGATATATCGCCATAACCAAGAGTAGTTAGGGTAACCAAAGTAAAGTATACAGAATCAAGAAATGAGCATATAACGCCATCCCCAAATAACTCTACCCGAAAATAATAATTGATACCTGAAAATATTAAAACAATGATTACATATGTAATCAGAACTCTGTGCAACTTTAGGCCATAGCCAGAAGTTAGGAAATCAAAAGTATGAACCATTTTTTTCCGCAAGAACGTATGTAATTTTATTCTTTTTCGATCCAATTGAGAGTTGAGATGTGCATTTTCAGCTCGATACATCATGTAAAGGCTTTCTTTTGCCCTGTCCGGTTGCCTTTCATTACTTAGGTTTTTGTATAGACTATGGTACAGATCTGCTGCTATGTTCGTATCCGCTTTTAGATCAAAGTTTTTACTGAAATATGCTGGGTCGATAAAAGTCCTTTCAAATTGTGACTTATTAGTGTTTGTGTTGATAAATTGGCAGTCAATAAATTCACAATCGATGAATTTTGAGCTAAGTAGCAAGCACCCATCGAAAATGCAATACACAAAGCTCACGTTACGAAATGTAGTGTCTTTGAATGAGACATTTCTATATGTTTTGCTTTTTTGCCTCAGAACTCTTGATGGATCTGGATTGAACTGATCTGGAAAATACAGAACCTCTGCAAATACCCCATTAACCTCTTGCTCCAAAAACTCAACAAGAGTGTTTGTTCGAGTTGGGTTGCCAGCTATTGAAAACTTATTTGCGGCCATTATTAATCTATCTTGGTTTATCGCTTTTTAAGGCTAACAAAATATTATACAGTTCTGTATAACATGCAGGCTGAGGAGTTGTACTGCCCACAAACCCCACTGTACCATCTGAAAAAAGATCCTTTTCTATACCCCACGCACCCCAGCCTGACAAGTCCCATTTACATTTCCCGCAACTTTCCCCTGCATCCTCAACAGGCATCTTGACATTCTATTCCGGTCTGGGTATCGTTTTCATACTGTGGCAAAAAACCGCAGCCGGGATTCGCACTCCTGAAACACAGTGGCGGAAAGCGCCCACCATAAAAATGCAGGCGCATTTTTTGCGCCCTCGCTCACTCTTATGGCGGGGCTGTATGGGCCTCTTCGGAGGGCCGGTTTGCCTTGTGTCCGGTAGTGCGAACCCGTACAGCTACCGCCACCCTTTTCGCACAAGGACGGCGGATTCCTAAATTCCATACACAAGGAGACCGTCATGACACAGCATCTGTCCATCACTGATTTTACCTTTCAGAATCACACCGTAAGAACCTTATCCGAAAATGAAGAGACTTGGTTTGTGGCCAGGGATGTTTGCGATGCAATGGATATTGCATGGAAAGGGTCTGATTCTTTGCAGAGTATTCCGGAAAGCTGGAGGGTGGTCCGGAGTTTCCGGACCACCCTCAAAAACCAACACGGTGAGTACGGAGAACAGGAAAAAGAATTCATCCTCATCAACGAACCCGCCCTGTACAAACTGGCCTTCCGCTCCAACAAACCCGCCGCCGAAGAGTTTACCAACTGGGTGGCATCGGAAGTTCTCCCCGCCATCCGCAAGACGGGCCGCTATGGGTCTGTTGCTCCCGTGGACATCAACCATGGCCATGAAGATCAGATCCTTCTGGCACGGCACCTTGTCCGGGAAGTGAATGGTATGCTGGCAAGCTTACGCACCGTCGGCCAGCTTCATCAGAATATGGTGGTTTCTGTGAACAATATCCTCCGGACGGTAAGCGTACTCAGTCCGGAAGTCCATCATGAAGCCTTTCTTCAGACCCTCAGGCAGCAGAAAGAAAAATCAGGTGGGGTGCAGGCGTAAATAAGCCACATCATTGATTTCGGCTGCTACTGAATTCGGTGGAAGAATTAAAAACCAAGGCGGGCTAAGAATAAGCCTGAAAAAAACAACCAAGTAATCTTGGAGTAATCAAAAAAGAAGCACAGCAAAAAACCCTTTTCTTTTAAATAGTTAAGAAAACATTCGAAGCCCGCCGCCTCCACCAGTAACAAAATGCAAGCCGCCTTCGGGCGGCTTTTTTTGTGCTCTTTTTTCCAGAAAAGATGGGCTCTACAGCTCTTTTTGCTGAACCAGCGCATTCAATCTTATACAAAAATGCAACGTCCCTTGCCTATGATGCCAGAGCCTGAAAATATGTAAGCAGCCCCCTGCTCTTTGAAAAAGAGTTTCTCATAGACAATTATATAACTAAGCCTTTTTTGCTGTCGTTGCCGTTTGAACAAATTTTCTATGTACTTTGTGGCCTGCCGTATTGTTTCCGGTGTACGATGACAAAAAAAGTCAAAAAACAACAAAATTTGTCAGCCCTTTTCTTCCAAAACGCCTTTCTGATAACGGACATTCTGTAGCTGCATCTTCAATTGTCTGTGCATTATCGAAAAAATTTCTGCCAGAGCCCTTTTACTTATGCACCCAACAGCCCGAGCCCTCTGTCAAAGGACTGAAACTTGCAAGCAGACGAGATAAGCAGGCAAGAGGGATACCTTTTTGCTGTCACAGGTCCTTTTTTCTTTCAATATTTGGACTATTGTGCCTACTCTGTACCCACACTTACTGCCCTTTATCACCCACTGCATGCACCACACCAGTGCAGATTTGCAAAGTTGATCACACCCATCTGACTGGCGATGAACCAGGAAAGGATGGGCCAAAAAATTTGACCTTTGGCAGACCACAACCCACACAATCCTGTCACGCAGCCCTTTCTTTTATTTCCGGAGATCACCATGGGAAACCCAAAAGGTTTTACGCTTGTTGAAATTGTCGTCATCATAGCCCTGCTGGGCATTATAGCTGCCATTGCCACACCGACTTTCAGAGAAGCTCGGAATAACAATCACATCAAAACCGCCACCTTCACCCTTGGCACGGCAATGAGTTATGCAAGAAATGAGGCCATTACCCGTGGTACTTCCGTTACCATCTGCCGATCTGCCAATCCCAACGCAACGGACAGTCCAACGGGTACCATCGCCCCTTCCTGCAGCACAGCAGCCGGAACAGGATGGGAAACGGGGTATATTGTTTTTGTGGATACCGCCGGAGATGGCATACGGAACGCAGGAGAAGAACTGCTCAGGGTCTTCCCACCCAGCAGAGGCAACATTGTCATACAAGGAGTAACAAGCAGTACTCCCACGGCGGCCCCCCTTAATTCCATGACCTACCCACCTACAGGCTTTGGAAGAGACATGGGCGGCACCATTACCGCAGGCCTTCCCGGCGCCGGTGGCGTGGACACCTCTAAAACACACTTTGATATCACCATAGACCGCAACGGCCGGTTCACAACCAGCGGGCCCAAATAAATAACTCAAGTTTCGGACTTGAGTAGTAAAGCTGTGTTGATTTTTGATCTTGGGTGTTGTATTCATAAAAAGCCTCTTTCTTTAGTGGATTCGACGGTTTAGGCGATTGTCTTATACACTAAATTAAGGGGCCTTTAAATATGGAAAATCTACGACTTTAAGATTTTATCATTTAAAATCAAAGCATTGTGGCAAGTCCGAAACTTGAGTAAACAAAACTTACTAAAAAATCCATTTACCACTCAACGCAGATAAAAATGCCTGCTTGCTCTCATCAGATCGGAAACAGCAGTTGCTTTGTCGAGTGGGTTTCGGCCTTACTGGCAACAGGGAGATAGCTTCTCCCTGTTGCCCCGCTACCAGCATACAGCGCTGGAATCCTCATCCGTTGCCGTTCTTGCTGTCTTCTGCCCCTGATGATTGATTACCATACGATTGCATCGGGTATCCCTTGCCTGTCCTCCCGTGGGAGTAGCCGTTAAGGTAAACCCCCCACCACTGCTGGTGACTGCAAAAGAAATGGCATACCGTCCCTCTGCCGATGTCAGGCCTGCGCCCATCGCACCGGTATAGGTATTATTCCGCACATAAAAACGTTCCGCCTGCTGAGCCCGCTCCATCAGACTGGCTCTGGCATCGGAACGACCGGACCGGAGAACATGGTTTGTATACTGCGGCCATGCTATACCCGCAAGAATACCGATCAATGCAATCACAATCATCAGTTCAACAAGGGTAAATCCATTCTCACCATCCCTCTTATTCATACAACCCCCTTCAACGGTTTTTCTGAATCAAAGCTGCCCGCATCATACACTGATGCGGGCAGCACAATTCACATCACAAAAACTTACTGCAAAAAGAACTACGGCAACTGCCGCCAGGAACGACGGCCCAGCCGGGACGTATCGCCAGGACTGGGAACGGGCTCTAAGTTACCTTCCGTATCCGTAATAATCATGAATTCCTGATTATTGGATCCCGGCAGGGGAGTAGGCCTCGTAATCAGTCCCTTCTCAAAGGCCATACCGGAAACAGCATGGTCTCCGTCGCCAATGGTGCCATCCGCATTGGTATCAAATACCTTTCCTTTAGGCTGGCCGCAGGTCAGTGCATCCACCTGCATGAGCCACCCCGTACCCGCAGCAGGAGAACAAGGATCCTTGCTATCCGACGGAATGAGGGTAGAAAACGCCGCACGCCCGTGGCGGAGGACAGGGGCCGTTACCACCCGTTCTCCACGTCCCCCCACAGAGGCAAGACTCAGATCCAGATAGCATCCGTCGGTTTTTTTATCATCCGCATTGCTGCTGATCACCCGGAAAAGAGGCCCTTTCGAGTCAAAACGCTTTTCCTCCAGTATGGACTGACCCAGCAGGGTAGACCTGTCCTGCTTGGCTATGGCAGCGCCATTATCCCGGATACCATAAAAGGACTGCACAGATGGACTGGTACCGACAATGTTATCGCCCTCTTCAAAATACTTTCCGGTTCCAAAAAGAACCACATATCCGCTATCCGGGTGTTTCCGTATATCCACAGGGGCTGTGATGGGTTGCGCGTCACCAGCTGCATTTTTAGCCGTAAAGAGGGGGACTTTTTTGCTACCACTCGTAAAAGCCACATCCCATTGGCCACTATTGCCATGGGTGAGATCAAACTTCCATACATTACCAAGAAGATCCCCTGCATAGGCATGCTGAAGCACACGCTTTTCATTTACAAGCAAAGTCACAGGCGACAGCCCATTGGCATTACCCGCCCCTCCTGCGCCCGTATCAATTTTCTTCATAAGCTGTCCGTCACGAAGACGTACAATAAACAGGGAGGCTTCCTTGCTTTTACCTCTGTAACCATTCCCCAGAATCACCACCCATTCCCCACCAAGAAAACCGATAACGGGTTGTCCCAGCACATACCCCAGATCCTCATGGGTAAACTCCCACATGACGTTCTGTTCATTGAGCTTTACCGTATCTCCATCATAGGGAGTTGTCACATCCAGGGCATAAATCCCCTTTCCTCCCGCACCAAGGGTTCCGACCAGAACCGTTCTCCATTTTTCCGTGGCCTCCTGAGGTGTCCGGATATGGACATCCCCCACGGCCATGGGACCATCCACATAATACCGATGGCTGTACTCACGACTTGCCAGCTCCTTCAGTCTTGGAAAGACAAGATTCGGCACATAGGCAAAAATCTCTTTGCCCGTAGCCGCATCAAAAGCGTGCAGCATGCCGTCATTGGCGCCTACGTACAGAACCCGCTTCCGGCTTCGGTTGCCTATCCGGAAGGTACCATAAGTGTCTCTTCCGGCAGTGCCCTCGGGAAGGAGATGGTACTGCATGTTCAGAGGCCCCACAATCATGGGATCCGAGCCAATGATATCTCCCAGAACCGTGCGGTCAGAGCGGGTGCGGAATTGGGTTTTGGAGGTATCTCCACGGAGCCAGCCCAGCAGATCCGCATCATCATTCAGCTGATTTTGCTGCTCTTCACTGATGCTGTTCCACTGAAAAGCCACCCCTTTGGTGCCATCATGGGTAAAAATTCTCCGCTGGCTATGGCCAGGAATGACCCCATCCGTAAAAGTATCCCATGCGGCAGTGGTGCTGACCACCCCTTTTTTACTGATGGGGAATGCCCGCATCCGGCCACTCCAGTCCCTGCTGTCAAAAACAGCCTGATAAACGAGGGTATTGTCCGTAATACGGGTGCTGTTGGCCACAATGGCCGTCATGCTTCCTTCGATATCGCCCGCAATGTTATCCAGCAGCTTACTCAGTTCATCGGCAAAAGTAATGGGATCCGCCGCACTGAAAAAACCTCCCCTGCTGTTCACTCCGGCATGCAACAGATCATCTATCTTAGCGGCATCAGTGGTTGGAGAGGGCCAGTTAATGGTCTGCCCATTCTCCACAGCCAGAAACGCCGCCTGAGGGTCAATGGATCCTGTCACACCAAGTCCCACGCCAAAAGTCATCATATTCTGCCAGAATGCCGGGTTGCTGACCCTTTCCAGCTCTTTTGTATCATCATTATATCTGGCCTTAATTTCAAAAACATTGTTGGGCAAATCCGGCCGTAAGTCCTCTTTCCAATACGTCATGGCAACGTCAGCCAATGTATCACTGACTGAATCTGAAAAAGTTGGCCCTATCGTAAATGTTTCCACGGTCCCATCCGGGCGCTCGTGAGAAAAAGAAGTCTTCTCCCTGTCAGCATTACCCACATTTGGACTACTTCCATTCCAGTAGCCATCGGTCATCAATATGGTGTAACTACTACGGCAGCTGATGTGACTCTCCGTATTATTGGTTCCCGGCACAGCCCCCCATGGCCCCCGATTATCCCGCCTTTTAAAGTACTCCCCCGCAGCCTTAAGGGAAAGCCGCAATGGCGTTCCAGCAGATGGGATATCATCCGTATACAAGTGGGTAAAAAAACGCTGTCTGTCCGCACCCCTGAACGGCCGGACACCCATTTTTATTTTTTCTGTTGCAACACCATCAATGGTTGAACGGCCCTGATTAATGGAACCGTACCCCACACGCATATACTCTCCCTGCTCAGAAAAAGCCCTTCCGATAGCCGCTCTGGAAGCTAGTATTCTGGAACGGTAATATGTATACCAGTTAGCAAAGTTCTGCATCTCCTGAGCCTGAGTACAGGAGGCTATGACATTGCCGCCCTCCTGTCTAGTACTGCAATCCGATCTGGTTTCAGGAGTTCTGCCATGCCCTTCAAATCGGGTGGCAGCTGTGATCGATCCATTATAGCCCGTGTCACCCACATTAATCGATATGCGTTGATAGTTATTGACAAGCCAAGGATCTCCACCTGTATACCAATAGTAAAAAGCTGGCCAGTAGGCCACCCTTGAACCACCAGAACAACTGCTCAGAGAAGAGCACCGAATAGGTTGCGCGTCTGTCCCCCGTGAAGTATATCCTGCCCTCGTTCCCGCTCTCCGGGTTGTGAGGTCAAAATAGCCTAACCACTCCTTTTCAGGATTATGATAAGCAGCTTCCGGATCCGCATCTGTGTAGGAGCTGCCATCTGCTTTTTTCCACGGTTTATACTCTACGGCAGGATTATAATAACTGGCATTATGTTGAGGGGAGCGGGCAAACGCATTATATGGCTGATCCCTTTCAAAAGTCGGGATACGGTTGGTATAACCATGGCCACTATTGTATGCTTCGGATACCCTGGGGAAAATGTAGTAGGATTGTGAAAGAATATGCTCATCTGGAGTTATTTCAAAATGCATGGAGCCTGAATCATCGATAATAAATAAAAGATTGGGCTCTACGGAAGTTGAAAGAAAAAGTGGCTCCTGAGGAAGCTCATCCGCAGCAGCCATGCTTCCCCATACCAAAACAGCTGCCAGTCCCATCTGTACCAATATCAAGAAGCTGGCCTTGCCCATAGATCGCTTGATTTGCTGCATCATCATGCATGCCCCCTAAAAATACGCCTCAGTTTTCAATCCGGAGATAAACGATTCTGTTTTCACCCTCTCGCACACTCTTCAGCTGAAAAACCACACGCTTTCCAGCTAAAAGGGCATGATCGTCCCAACTTCCATCTTTTCTTACAGAGTCCTCGAGGGCAGCAAGATCTGAGATAACATATTGTTTTTTATCAATGAAAACAACCCTGCTTTCAGGGTCGAAACTTTCTACTACCCCTTGAAAAAGCGGTACAGCCATAAGACTCTGCGGGGCTAGCGAGCACAACAAAAGTATTGCCCAGACTAACTTTCTGTTCATGGGGATCTCCTCATATACAAAAAAACTTCATTTCAATAAACAAACGTTGTTTCCAGCATAACCGTTGCCCGGGTATTGGGACTTTGGGCTCTGGAACGGATACGGTATAGAATGGCAAAATCCTCACTAGGGACAAAGGCAATGGAATTCGCACCCGCATCCTCAATGGACCTCACTTCCTCAATGATAAAAACAGCATTGCTATCCGCATCCTGCATGGGGTTTCTTGCAGGAAGCCACCAGTCAGCAGGTAAAGGACTGCTGACACTGTGGTAGCGACCGTCCTGACCATTAAAAGCAGGCGGATTAATTCCCCAGGCCGCAAACCGCGCTTCCGCCGCCCTGAGGCCGGATTCCGCCGCCTGAAAGGCGCGGTCCCTCTGTTCCATATTGCCAGCCATACGCTCCTGAAGGGTGGTAGACTGCATGGCTGCAATGCCAATAAGGGTAAGAATGACCAGCAGAACGAGGGAGGTGATAAGGATAATCCCTTTTTCATTATCGCTGACAGAGTGAATCGTTTTTATCATGGCATTCATCCTTGGTTAGCGGATACGGTTACGAAGGCCAACGGTTCCGGAAAAAACCATGCGCATGCGGCGATCCCCCGGTGCGGTAAAGTCCGTAGCGCCATTTCCAGAAACATCATAGGTTCCGGCATCAGCCGGGGCATTGGGATCACTGATCAGGGGGGTTCGGAGCAACAGACCAAAACGCACACTGAGCACTCTGCCCCAGTCCGTCACTGCATTTGCATTTACATAGCCATTCACCATCCCATCCCCGTTTGTATCCACCCCATAACGCACCTGAAAGTTATCTACCCCGGAAATGACAAGATCAGCGAGAGACCTTGTGGGCCGGGACATGCTGAACAAAGAAGGGATGTTGGTGATAGGATCATTGGCCACATAAAATATCTGGGTCTGGGGCACAAACACCTCTGCTCCGGTACTGAACCCACCCGCAAGGGGTACACTGGCATTGCCGGGCACCAGGTCACTCGTTGGCCCCCTTGCAATAACTCCTGTATCTGAACAGGAAGTGGTCTGAAAAATGACAGCCGTATGACAGTCCGCAACCATGAGGATATCGCCACCGTCCTCCTGCAACAAACCTTCCGGCAGCGAATCCACCGTAAAATTCCCATCAGAATCCATAGAGCCTGTCAGGGTCATTGGCTGGCCAATGGGGAGCATGCCCCGGATAACCAGAATATCACTTCCCGTAAGGGGCGGAGGATCCAAGGCCATGGCATTCAGTCCTGTGGCCGTGGGGGATACTTCTCCTGCACTGTCTCGCCATGTGTTCTCTGCACTGGCTTCCAGACCATAAATACCGCGGGTAAAGTTTACGGCAAAAAAATCGGGGTTATTCAGCCCGCTCTCCACCGTATCCGGATCAGACAGACACCCCAGATAACCGGCCCCCTGTATTTCTGAGCGCAGAAAGGCCAGTGCCATGCGGCCGTCTTCCTGCAGTCTTGCCAGTGCCTCATTGGTTGAGTAACTTCGGACAGTCCCCGCAAATACCTGATAAATGCCCGTCCCCAGCAACATGGCTACGGCAAGGGTAACAAGCAGCTCCACAAGGGTAATGCCGGAACGGGATTTCCAGACTCTGACCACTTCTTTTTTCATCTCTATTCTGCTCCACTCCATAGATGGGGAAAACGGGTCTCAGCCATGCGGTTCAGGGACGGGTTGCCATACTGATCTGACGAAAAACCGTGCCATCACCCTCAGCAGCTTCACCAGCTTCTCCATCTCCCCTGACTCCTTCTCGCCATTCCACGGTCACGGTCACCACTCCTCCGCTAACCAGCACCGCACCTCTACCACCGGCCAGACTGCCCGTAAGGCCGTTTATCCATTCCCGCAGGTCCACCTGATGAATCAGGTCTCCTGCAGGAGCATCCTTTGTCAATCCCAGAGCATAGGAGGCCATATTGTCCCGGTTAGCCCGGATCCGGTCCAGGATGTCCTCGCTGTGCTGCACTGCCCTTGAACGCAGAAGGGCACTGTGATTATCCTTAAGGGTCCTGTTCTGCAAAGCGGCAAGGGCCAGCAACCCTATGGAAATGATCACCATCACAATCAGGACTTCAATAAGGGTAAAGCCGGATTCCTGCCTGCCATCTTGTTTCATTGTCAGATATTTCTGCACCGTGAACTTCCTTTATGGCAAAATGACCATGAAAAAATACCACCTGAAAGCGCCTGCATATTTCAGATCATACTATCAGAATAACAATGTTTACAACCGGAATCACCAGCCGGTGACTATCTCTCCCAGCGCCCTTGCCCTTAGGGTTTCAAGTATTTTCAAGATACATCCCTGCCGATTCCTGCTTTTCATCTTACCCATTGGGTGAGAAAGCAAATACCGCACCAGCACAAACAACCACCCATGCTGGCGCATAAAAAAAGACAGAAGATCCGGAATGTCAATATTTGTCAAAAAACGACCAAAATTGTCACCCCGCTCTTCTGCCCACGCCAGCTTCCTCCCGGCATTTCCCCGCCCTTCTCCATCCAGACCGAATCAACGCATACGCCAGTAGAATAGCCCCTCCCCTTCCCGGACAATCACCTTATGCACCATGGTATTGAACTGTGAGCCGGGTGCCAGAAGCACATCCGTATCTTTACCGTGGAGAATATTCGGTCTGTGCACCATGCCTTCCATCCGGCTACGGGATACGGACAGAGCCATGCCATTCACAATCAGGCTATCATTATATTCCCAGCTGCCATCTTCTTTCTCCTTCCCCCCCTCCAGCCTCCCATTGCCATCCACATCAAACACAGCCTGACCCGCCCGACCGCCCGTGCAGCTTTCCACGGCATTCAGCCAGGAATAACCTCCGGACATGCATGGAGAAAGGCTTCCTTCGGGGACAAAAGAAATACCCATGGCATAGGCTCCATGGATCAGGGTATCCTGCACCATACGTTCCCCCTTATCCGGCAAATCAAACAACCAGCCCACGGTGCTGCCCTCTTCCAGCTGCAGTGGCTGCTGCAGTCCATTGCCCGCCTTTTTCACAGCATACTCCTGCGGGTGGGCACTGTGGGAAGCTACCACAGAGGCCACATCCGAAGCTGCCTGCCCGGTTTTCCCTCCATCAGGAGGCCGCAGAGATGCTGCTTCAACCCGCTGTTCCACCAAACGATAGCGACTCCCGTTCAGCCCGTAATGCCTGGCACCTCCCGTTCCGGTTACCCACCGGGACCGATCCAGACTTCCCAGCCCCCTGCTCTGATCTCCCAGACCATGATCCCATAGGCCGTAGAAAGTCTGCTGATCAAAATTCTCCAGATCCCTGCCATGAAGATATTTACCCGTACCCCAGACAACCACATACCCCAAACCGGAACAATGCCTCCCTATACCCGGCTTGGCCGTAATGGACTGAGGATCCTCCCCTTCCCTCCCCACTCCTTTAAAAAGGGGGGCAGGCCTGCCACCATCCTGAAAGGCCACCTTCCAGTCCATGACACTGGAGGAGGAAATATCGAATTTCCACATGTTACCCTTCAGATCTCCGGCATACACCCAGTCTGCCCGGCCGTTTCTGGTTGCATCCACCACGGCCGGACTGGAAAGGCCGTTTCCAGACGCCTCCCCCGTCCTTAACCTTCTGATTTCCTGACCGGTCAGGGCATTCACAATCATCAGCACCGCCTCCCCGGAATCACTGCCATACCCGTTTCCAAAAACAGCCACCCATGGATTGTCCGGGACATTGGACCGCACCACGGCCACGGTACTGAAAGAATATCCCATATCCTTTTCATTGATACGGCTTTCCGTGGGAGGAAACTCCCATGGAGAAAGCCCCAGCACCAGTTCGTTTTCCCCCAGTCCTGCTTTTTTAACAGACCAGCCCCTGCGGGTATCCCTTAGCGTCATACCGATAATTCCCCGCCCTCCCTTACGCAGACCAGCTACCAGCAGATCCTTCAACCCTGCGTTGTGCGCAAGGGTCCGGATGGTAATGGGACCATCCACAAAATACCGGTGGTGATCCATATACTCCGGCCGCATCAGCTCCCAAAGATGGGCATGACCAAAGGATGGCAGAAAAGCAAACAGCTCACGGCCATCCTTCGCGTCAACGGCATGCAGCATGCCGTTATTGGAACCGACATAAACAATTCCACGATGATAAACCGGAGCCGAATGGACCATATCTCCCATCCTGCAGATATGATTCGGTGCCCCCTCATATCGAAGCCTTCGTTCACGGTAACCCGACATATCCTTTCCCCGGGTATAATCCAGAATATGGCGGGCCGAAGGCCTGAGTGAGGGCTCCATTCTTTCAGGACCAGCCTCCAGGCTTTCTTTCACCTCACCGGGTATGAAGCCTTCACGAAAAACAAAGCCCTTCCCATGAAAGGAAATAATTTTTCTGTCTTCAGGATTCATCTCACTGAGCTTGTGCGCCGCACTCCAGGTTTCCGCAGCTGCCTCCATACCGGAAGGCAAGCCATGCAAGGGTCTGGCCGTCAGGTCTCCCAGCCAGTCTCCGGGATAATACCGGGTCTGGTACAGGGTCATCCTTTCCACAAGACGCTGGCTGTCCACGGCAAAGGAAGAACCGGAAGCCTGGCTCCGCTGCAGGATATCTCCCAGAAGACGACCCATGGCAGCGGCCATATCCTCAGGATATCCCGCACTCATGTAGTGCCCCCGGCCATTCACCGTGGCATGGAACAGATCATCCATTTTATCGGCATTATCCCAACTGCCAATATCACCCTGCGGCCACGGCCATGCATCCGGAACGGCACCGGGTTCCCAGAATCTGTGGGTCCTGGGGTTGATGCGCCCGGGTTCACCAAAAACCAGTGCCGATGTTACCATGTGCTGTCGGCTGTTCTGATCATAAAAACTAATGGGGACAAGATCGGGAAGATCCGGTGCAAGGTCTCTTGCATAATAATACCTGGCCACATCCGCCAGGGTATTGGCAACACCATCTCCGTCCGCATCCCCCACATGAACCCCCGTTCCTTCGGTCCAGATTCCATCCGTGACAATGAGAACAAAAGCCTGCTGACAGCCACCTCCTTCTGCCTCGGAAACATAGGGAGAAACACCCAACCCTGTGGATGCCGGAGGAACAAGGTCCGTAGCATAGTACCTGCCAACCACATCCAGTGCTTCGCGGAGAGGCTTTGCACTGTTGGCAGAATCTTCAGGGACTTCTATCCGGTACAGATGGTTGAAAAGCATCTCTCTCCTGTCTTCACTCTCACAATCCCTTCCCCTCTGCACAAAACGGACAGCATCGGCACTGGTAGGCCTGTGGGGCCAGATTTCACCGCGGCGGAGCTGGACCACCATCCTTCCGGCTTCCTGCCCCTCTTCCACCACAATGGCCGTAAGCCGGTTCCAGCGCCCGGGATACCCTCCCTCCGGACCGCCATCCTGGTTCACCCCATACTCCGGCCCCCAGGCAATACGGCCTTCCTTATCCTCAACACCAACCCTGTACCGGGCTCTCCGGTCTCTCTGAATCAGAGGCCCCACCCGTGCGCAGCGGGTCCAGCGGATGTCCACATCATAGATTCCCGCTTCCGGTATCCGCGCATACCATAGCGCCCCCGCCTCCGATGCCCCGGCCGTGGCAAGGGCATAGCGGGAAGATCCCTTGTATGCCGCCATGGAAGACGAATCTCTCCACTCAACCGACGTACCATATTCCCCATAGCTTTCCGGGCCATCTTTACTGTCGACAATAACCACAGGTCCCCCCGCCGGGCTGCCCAGCCCCAGCACAGACTGACTTCCGCCCCTTCCCATAAGACTGTGGAAACCGACCCTTACCTTATCCAGATTCTGGACCACACTGGCTGCAGCGGCCTTACTGACATGCAATCTGGTTCTGTAATACTGAAACCAGTTGGTATAATTCTGAAGATCCGTTTCCGGTGAAACATAAAACGGGTTTCTCCCTTTTTCACAGCCTTCATCCGTATAATAAGGATCATAAAGACGGCGCAGCCTCACAGGCAGCCGGGAGACCTCCGTTGCCCTGACAGAACCCGGCTTCAACTGCCTATCCACCACGTTGTCTCCTCCCTGAACCTCATAAATCTGACGATAAACCCCGCTCCCTCCACCCAAAGCAGGCCAGGCAAAGTTCACCAAAAAAATTCTATCCCCTGCATCGGCACGGCCATTTTCGTTTACATCATCAAAGGTGAAATAATGAGCATTGGACAGCACAACCGGACTTTCCACCTCCACCCTTCCACCAACAAGCAACACCCTTGATGCCCCAACAGGCCTTGCCTTCCCCGCCGCCGCAGAAATCTCCACATAGAGATCCGGGCCATCCGGATTCAGGGAAACCACCTCGACCTCTGCAGTGACAAGCGACCCTGCCTGCTGTACTGACCTCATTGATCCCAGCAAAATGTTATCATCATGATCGTATACCCGAATCAAAACCTCTCCGGCCTGCAATCCATCTCCGTAGTGGGGCCATTGCACCCGTATGCGATGACGTCCTTTGTCCGCAACATGAAAAGCATAGGTAATCCTCGCATCCAGAGACGATGAAAAATGGCAGCTGCTATCCTGCGATGCACCTTCCCTATTGACAGAAGAAAAGCCACACGACTCCCACCAGCCATCCCTTTCTGCCATCTCACTATCCAGAACATTCCCCATACCTTCTGAAGCTCTGCTCCCAAAAGGATCTTTCATGGAAAGAACACGACCCTGCACAGGATGGGTTTTTGGCTCCAGAAGATCTGCATTGCCCATATCCGGGAATTCCCGGGTTGCGGGCCAGGGTTGATAATAAGCAAACGGGTCATAGTAAAGACGATTATAGCCACTGCAACGCGTCTCCCAATATTGAACCGGTGCCGTGCCGGGGTTACCATCCGGGCTGGATGCCCAACCTCCCTCCCACACGGAATCACGAGCAAACACATAGGCACGCCCCGAAGAATCCCCATCTTTCCCTTGCACATAGAACAGACCCTTCTCCCTGCCTTCCATCATGACTTCAAACCCCATGGACAGGGAGTTATCCATAAGAAACACAATATTGGGTGCTGGTGGCCTGATCACACTGAGCATGGGCTGATCACTGATTTCAATGGCCCCGGCCATCCCACCCTGCCATCCGGCTAAAAAACAGATAAAAGTCAACCAACACATCATCCGTGAACCTGAGGTAAATGCCATCCGCCTTCCGCCTTCCATTTGTGCCAGCAACACAAGCTGCCATGGGGCTATTGTTTTCTAAGCAACCCGATTTCCAGAAAACGGCTGCCACCGTTTACGTCCTCATATTCAGAAAAAACAGCCAATGCATTCATTCTGGCAGTACCCATATCCTGTGAACCAATGTCTGCAGGCCCCATATCCACCACCAGCACCCGCCCCCGCCCCTCTCCGATAAAAGGAAAGACACTGGCATCATTCACAGTCAGCAATGAGCTCGTATCCCAATCCGGCCAGGCACGAATAAAAGCAGAGAATTCCTCATCCGTGAGCACGGAAAAACCTGTACGGCCTTCGCCCATGGCCTTTTGAAATCCTTCACCCAGCCATGAAGAGGCTTCTTCTTCCGAACGAATCCATCCGGGCCGTTCCGGACAGTCTTCCAGCATTATTTCCGGATCACTTTGCAGCACAAGCTGGCTGGCATAGAGGCCCAAGGCTTCCACCCTGTACAGCAGAACTCTCGAATGGCTGTCATTGCCGGAAATACGAATATCCATTGTGGCAAAATAGAGAAGGGCAAAACCGGAAAGGATCATCAGGGTGAGAATGAGAAGAGTGGTAAGCAAAGCCATACCCCGGGAAGAAGACAAGGGTTTCAGAATTGTCCGCCTCCGTAATAAACTGTCTTTTTCCGATCCCATGTCACCCCTTTTTTTCCGCCCGTTTCTACAACAGGCCCGTTTTCAAGGCTTCAAAAAAGATGCGCCTTTCCTGTCCCCTGTCTTTCCAGTGAACTTCCAATGCAATCCTTGCCATTCCTGATACCGGAACATCCTGAATCACATTCCAGTAAAGGGTATAGATCCGCTGGCCACCAGCCCCACTGACCTCCTTTGTTTTCTTCCATTCACCCCCTGTCGTCTTTTCGCCATAATTCAGGAAAACATCCATGGGAAGAATCTGAAAAATCTCCAGTTCCTGGGATGCAAGAGCCGCCGCCTCCGTAAGAATGGCCGCCCGGTTAATGGCCTGCATACTGCTGATCTGAACAGAAAACACAGCAAGACCGGTGATACCAAGAAGAAGCATGGACATGAGAACTTCAACCAGTGTAAAACCCGTCTTATGGCAAAAACACTTTTCCACAACAATCTCCCGCTCCCTAAAAACCCACCCCCAGATTACGGCACTGCACCGTTGTCATAAAATCCACACGCCCCTCCCTGCCCTTACGGTCCTTATACAGGGCTCCCAGCTCAATGCGCACAGCGCGGATGCGTCCATAATCTTCCGGATGAGGATTCCGGATCACATGATTATGACGATCCAAATAGGTAAATTGCAGACGAACATCTTCCAGAAGCCTTGCAACGGCACCATCTTCACCCAAATCATTGCGTTCTTTCCTCCGAAGCCCCTGATCCACTGGATGGAAGTAATAATCCAGGCGCTTCCAGTCGTCTCCGGAACCCTGACGATAAAAAAAAGCGAAATAATCCGATGAAGCCCTTATAACGCCCGAGCCGGGAAGGGGCGAAACCACAGCATTGAATCCTGCCATGCGAAATTCATCTTCCATCCATCCCAGAACTGCCCGTACCTTCTGCTGGGTATCCGTCCGTGCTTTCTGGCGATCATGGACATCCATATGATGGATCAGCTGACTGAGAAGCACAGCACCGAGAATTCCCATAACTCCCATGGACACCACCAGTTCCATCAGAGTAAATCCCCATGTATTGGACAGCCTTTCTTTCATGTTTTTCCAACCCTGGTTCCCATATGAATGTTGGCAGGCCTTGACACAACAATTTCCCGGCTCCCTCCGGCTCCTTCCCACACCACACGCCCCCAGGTAGCTGTCATACCTTTTCTATCAAAAACATAGATATACCGGTTACTTCCACCATCGCCACTCACAATCTTGAGGGTTGAACTCAACGGAACAATCCGTATGATGTCATCATCCTTATCAAACTGTCTGCTTCCATTCCGATCCAGAAAAACAATGATACGGGTATCATTGATCAGCAGCCCCACATGCCTTCCCCTGCGTACAGCCTCGGATTTCGCAAATAAAAAAACAGCATACAGCTCCAGCGATGCGGACTGAAATCTGTAACGCTCCACCTGCCTGTAAAATCCAGGCACTGCTACGGAGCACAGAAGCGAAAAAATCGCCAAAGCCATCACAAGTTCCGTGAGTGTCATTCCCGAACGGTTCATGAAAGAAAACCCTCCACAACTTTAATTCGTATTTTTCATGGGACGGAACCAATAAGGATGTAATCACAAAAAAAGATTTCTCGCATAGAAGATGCATGAACCATGCCCACAGTAGCAGCTTTATGGGAAGCAGGCTTTAAAAAAAGCCATATTTTGTTGGGTTACACCTTACCTGAAGCGAAAAAAACATTCAGATATAACGATATAAAAACAATGAGGTTTATAAGCATACGGGTGGTAAAAATCAATTCAAACAGGATACCAACCATCAACCAAGTGATATATCACAACACAAAAAAACGCCTGCTCTTCCGATATCCACGGAAAAACAGGCGTTACGCAGCCCTTCAGCCGGCAAAAAATTACAAAAGCGAATCAGATCCCGTAAATTTTTCCATATTTTTCAACAACAAAATCAATGTCTTTATCCCCTCGACCGGAAAGATTCACCAGAATGGTTCGGGAAACATCCAGTTCAGCAGCCTTTTTCATCGCAAAGGCAAGGGCATGGGCACTTTCAAGGGCTGGAATAATGCCTTCTGTCCGGGAAAGGGTGAAGAAAGCATCCATGGCGTCCTTATCTCCGGCCGTAACATACTGAACACGACCAAGATCCTTCAAGAGGCTGTGCTGCGGCCCCACACCCGGATAATCCAGTCCGGAAGCAACCGAATACACGGGAAGGGGATCCCCTTCCTCATCCTGCAGCAAATAGGACTTAAAGCCATGGAGCACGCCGGGTTTCCCAAGGGTAAGGGTTGCAGCGTGATCCCCTTTCTCCAGACTCCGGCCCGCCGGCTCAACGCCATAAATTTCTACGGACTCATCTTCTAGAAAAGCCGTAAACAACCCAATGGCATTGGACCCTCCCCCCACGCAGGCCACAAGATTATCCGGGAGCCCACCCGTCATATCCTGAAACTGCTCCCTTGCTTCCACTCCAACAATCTGCTGGAAGTCTCTTACCATCATGGGAAAGGGATGGGGGCCAACCACAGAACCGATCGCATAAAGCTGCGTCACGGGGTCTTCCAGATAAGCTTCAAAGGCAGCATCCACAGCATCTTTAAGCGTTCTTGTCCCACGGCTTACGGGAATAAGGTTGGCACCAAGAATTTTCATACGGACAACGTTGGGGTGCTCTTTGGCAATATCCACTTCTCCCATGTAAATATCACACTCCAGCCCTACCAGAACCGCTGCCGTAGCAAGGGCAACACCATGCTGACCCGCACCGGTTTCCGCAATAATTTTCTTTTTACCCATTTTTTTGGCCAGAAGCGCTTCCCCCAGGCAATGGTTGATCTTATGGGCACCGGTATGATTGAGATCTTCCCGCTTCAAATAAATCTGGGCGCCCCCCGTTTTGCGGGAAAGGTTAGCCGCATGAAAAATCGGGCTGGGTCGTCCCACAAAATGCTTATACAGATAGGCGAGTTCCCTGTGAAAGGCGGGATCTTTCCGTATATCCTCATAAGCCATTGTTATATCATTCATTATGGCCTGCAGGGTTTCCGGAATAAAAGAACCGCCATATTCGCCGAAATATCCCTTATCATCGGGCAGGGCATAGCCCTTGAGTATTGCTGTCATATTTGTCATATCCTTCAGAAAAAAGCCCGGCCCGTTCAGGTCGGGCGATCCAAAAACTTTACGCAGGTACAGTGATCCGATTTGAGGATACGGGATCCGCGCGTTATCTTGCAAAGGCTGATACCATGCCGCTCTGCTATCCGTCGCTGGGGCTCGCCCGCATGAAGCTCTTTCAGGAGCTGCCACCTCAGACAGATATCCGAAATCTCCTTTGGGGTCAGGATTTCCCTGAGAAGTCCCTCCATATCCGAAGAGTTCTGTATCCCCGTCATAATATCCACCAGTTCCCGCCACGCTTCTTCCATGCTCCCTCCTTACTATGGCGGCCAGCGTTTCTCCGCAAAGAAACACCATTCTTCGAATCCTGTCAATGACCTTTTCCATGAGATTTACTGCTTTTCTGGGTGCTTTCAACTGCCTGGTAACAGGAAGACCTATCGCCATGAGCTTGCTGTACGCACGGATCCTGCAACAGAACCACTCCAAATTGCACTTTTTACGGACAATTCAACCCCGTCCTTCGAACAGGCCCACTGGCTAACCTTGTCAGAAAAGGCTAAAAAACGTTTTTATTCCCTGAAGCGCGGAATTTTCCTCCATTTTATCTTAAAAACTCAAGCTTCTGACTTGAGTTTTTGAGATAAAATTTGACCATTTTTATTGT
>NZ_JAPFPW010000027.1 GCF_026155325.1 Desulfobotulus pelophilus
CCTGGCATCTACTGACCCGGCTTTCGTGGGTAGTACACCCGCTCCATATCGGGGAGCTGCGGATATTCCCCACACACGATATCATCCATGATCGTCCGGAACCCTTCCATGGCAGACAACAGAGCCTCGGCTTTGGCGTCTGCCCGAGGGTAGGCATTGCGCAGGGGCAGGACGATCTTTCCGATCCTGTTCCGCAACTCAAAAAGCTCTTCACCGTATTTTTTATGTTCTTCCAGACTGATTTTTTTCATTTTGCACCATATCTATGGAGGTTGTCATGCCGAAAAACGTAAAAACAGACGCATATATGACCAGAGCAGAGGTTGCCGAGCATTTTGGTATTACTGCCCAGAGCGTATCCAACCTATATCGGGAAGGGAAGCTCCCGCCTCCGTTGGTTCTGGGGCGCACTTGCCTTCGCTGGCCCCGGCACATTATCGAAAATTTTTATCAGGCCCAGCAGTCTCAATCCAGCCACTGATCCCATGCGCTGTCATCATGCCCCCCGGTCGGATCCACCTGCACCGGGGGCGGCATGGTTTTCAGGGTGTCCAGCCAGTCGGCCCAGGCCTGCATCATCTGTATCCGGTCCTCCACAAACTCCGTCCTGTTGTAGGCTCTGCCCAGTGCATCTTTCACCCGGTGACCCAGCTGCATTTCCACAATGCTTTCCGGATATTTCAAAGTTTCCACCAGATGTGTCCGTGCCACAGCCCTCCAGCCATGTCCTGTCATTCTGCCCTGATATCCCAGAGAGTCCAGAGCCGCTTTAATGGCCATGTCACTGATGCACCTGTTTTTGTGCCTCAGGGACGGGAACACGTATTCACCAAGTCCGGTCAAGGCCCTGAGTTCAACCAGTATTTTCATGGCCTGCCTGGAAAGGGGCGTGATGATGTCCGTCTTTGTCTTGGATGTCTGCC
This sequence comes from Desulfobotulus pelophilus, assembly GCF_026155325.1. Taxonomy (NCBI): domain Bacteria; kingdom Pseudomonadati; phylum Thermodesulfobacteriota; class Desulfobacteria; order Desulfobacterales; family Desulfobacteraceae; genus Desulfobotulus; species Desulfobotulus pelophilus. The sequence continues at coordinate 924 of NZ_JAPFPW010000027.1, forward strand.
AGATCCACAGCGCTCTGCGCGGGTTGATCTCCTGCCATCGCATGTGTCGCAGCTCTCCGGGCCTGCAGAAGATCAGGGGCAGCACCCGGAGGGCCGCTTTGACGACAGGGCTTCCGGTGTAACCGTCTATGGACCTCAGTAGCGCACCCAGCTCCACCGGGTCCAGAATGGCCACAAAATGTTCCACCTTGCGGACGGGCAGCAAACCCCGCAGATCCTGTGTCGGATCCCGCTCCGCCATGCCCTGTCCGACGCAATAGCGGAAGACCTGACCCATCAGATTCTTGACCCGCTGCGCCGTCACCAGATGCCCGGCGTCGCAGATGACCTGCAGGCGGGATAAAATCATAGGAGCTGTGATCTTATCGGGTCTTTTTCCCTTAAAGTAGGGATAGACATGCTTTTCCAGCAGCAGGCGGTTTCTTTCGCGATGGCTTTCCTGTACCTCACGGCCATGGACATGGATTAGCCACCGGGAGGCGATGGCCTCGAAGGTTTTGTCTTCTTCCGTCCGGGCTTCTTCCCTGGGGTTTTTGCCATCGGCAATCAGCCTCCGGAAATCCACCACCTGTTCCCGTGCTGCTTTAATGCCTAGTCCCGGATATTCCCCCAGTCTCATTTCCTGGGCTTTTTTTTGAAAATAATACCGGAAAACCCAAAATTTACGACCGCTCCGCTCGATGGCTAAAAAAAGTCCGTTCCCGTCCCTGAGCACAATCCGCTTTCCATCGGGAGTTGCCGCTTCTATCTTGGTATAGTTTAAAAATGCCATGATATAAGTCTCTTACTGAAGTGTGTGGTCGGGTTCTGAACCCTTCATTTAATCACATCATGGGCACATAATTGTAAATCCAACAAGGTTTTTTTCAGGGTTTTTTTCCTTTTCGCTTATCACTTAAAACAGGGCAAAAAACAGCCCAAAACCCGCATGAATATTGACTTTCAGGCAACAAAAAAGGCCTCCCTAAGGAGACCTTGAATGTTATGTGGCGGAAGTGCATGGGAATCGAACCCACCCGGGACGGTTTTAGCGCCCCACACCGGATTTGAAGTCCGGGAGCCTCACCAGTAAGCTGCGCACTTCCGAAATACGGAAAGAGATGTTATAGAATTCAATGTGTTTGTCAACCGCTTTTGCGGTAAATCCATTAACCTTCCTTTCTGGAGTGCTCCATGGTCCAAGCCCAACGTGTAGCAGATTGTTTTTTGCAGCTGGTCCGTATTGATTCTCCTGCCCGTGAGGAACAGGAAATTGCTTCCTTTCTAAAGGACCGGCTTGAGGCCCTGGGAGCCGAAGTTTTTTTTGACGATGCGGATGAAGCCACTGGTGGAAGTGTGGGGAATCTGATTGCACGGTTCCCCGGATCCGTGGATGTTGAGCCCATGCTGCTGTCAGCCCATATGGATACGGTGGAACCGGGGCGAGGGGTAAAGCCTCTTTTTGAAAACGGATTTTTCCGGAGCAGTGGTGATACCATTCTTGGTTCCGATGATAAATCGGGTATTGCTATTATTCTTGAGGTGTTGCAGTCCCTTAAGGACCCCAGTCTGCCCCATGGTCCCATAGAGGTGGTTTTTTCTGTATGTGAAGAAATTGGTCTTATGGGTGCAAAGCATCTGGATAAAAGTTGCCTGCAGTCTCGCTTTGGATATGTGCTGGATGCCTGGGATATCGGTAAGATTGTGACCCGTGCACCTGCTGCCAATCGCTTTACTTTTATCATACGCGGAAAAGAGTCTCATGCTGGTGCAGAGCCGGAAAATGGCATCAATGCAGTGGTTCTTGCGGCAAAGGGGATTGCTGCCTGTCCGGATGGGCGAATTGACCATGAAACAACATGTAATATTGGAAGAATTGAGGGCGGAACGGCAACAAATATTGTTCCTGCTTCTGCGGTGGTTCATGCAGAGGCACGGAGCCATGATCCGGAAAAACTTAAAAATCTGACACGGCAGATGGTGGATGCTTTCAGGCAGGCTGTGGAGATGGCAGTCTCTGGATCTGCAGGCCTTCCTTCCCTTGAAGTATCAGTGGAAGAAGATTTTCCCCATACCTGCATCCCTGAGGATGCACCTGTTGTGCTTCTTGCGAAACGTGCCGCAGAAAATCTTGGGCGTACCATGAAAACAGGTTCTGTGGGTGGCGGCTCGGATGCAAACATATTTTTCAGTCATGGTATTGAGGCCTGCGTTATCGGTACTGGTATGCGGGATGTCCATACGGTGCGGGAGAATGTTGCCTTGGCCGACATGGTGGCTTGCGCGGAACTTCTGGTGGAGATGGCACGGGTGCATGCCGGCCGGGAGGGTTCGGGATCATGATTTGGACACCTAAAGAGTCTGTAATGTTTGTAGCCACATTCGGTGGCGCGGGAAATGCATCAAAAGCACCGGGAACCGCAGGTACTCTTGCAGCGGTACCTTTCTGTGTGCTGTTGATGCTGCTGCCGGCTCAGGTGCAGGTTGTTTTTGTGCTGTCTGGGATTCTTCTGGGGATCATCCTTTGTGATAGGGCTGCCCGTATCCTGGGGGAAGAAGATCCTTCCTGTATTGTTTTCGATGAGGTTTTGGGTCTTGCCGTAACCTTGATGCTTTTCCGTCCATCCCTTGTAGTCGTGGTTCTTGGTTTTGTTCTGTTTCGTTTTTTTGACATTGTAAAACCCTGGCCTGTTGATTTTTTTGACAAGAGAGTTTCTGGTGGTGCGGGTATTGTCCTGGATGATGTGGCTGCAGGTCTTTGTGCCCATCTCGTCCTCTGCGTTCTGGGGTTTCTGCCTTTTTTTAATTTTTGAACCTTAACCTGAAAATGGAGTATGCCTTGTCGAGTTTTGAAGAAAATTATGAGCTGATTTTATCCAGAGAAAGGCGGAATGCATACGTGCTGGCCAAGGAGTTGATCAGTAAGCCGGAAGCCTCCGTATGGATGGTGCTGCTTCCCATACTGTTTGTACATCATGCCTTTTCGATTCAGAGGTATAAGAAAAATATCCATGGTTTTGCAGATAATTTTATAAAAACCCGCAAGAAAGCACTGGATCTGGCCTTCGGTTCTCTCACTACGGGAGAAAATGTTGTCATTAACCTGGAGACCTGTTTCCCTTCTCTTGAAATGAGTGCGGAAAAAGAAAAGAAAGTATGTGAAAAGCAGCTTGAAGAAATCCGGATTCTCGTTCGCCATTATAAGGAACTTCTTGGGGCAAAAGGGAAAACTTACGAGGTTCTTGTCAAAAATGCCTATGGAACATCCGGAAAATTCAAGGAGTTTTTGAATCAGCTGGAAATGGCTGAAAAAGAAGTGAGGCGTTATGTCACAAAGGTGTTCCAGACTACGGATGCCGCAAGAGAAGTCTCTAAAAAGATAGATAAGGCTGAGGAGAGAATCCGTGAGAAAGAAGCGAAAGAGATCTTTTAGCTGTCGCAATGTTGAGCTCTCTGTACCGATTCGACATGTCGGCATCAGATTTGTCGGGCCTCATATTTTATTCTAAGGGCAGGGATGGCTCAGCACTGGCTGTGATTTTACATCTGTGGATTTTGGAGTTTTCGCGCTGGTTAAGGCTGCTTGTATCTTGGCGGCACGGGATCTGTGTTTTGGTTGGAATGATTGCCTTGCCATCCTTGTCAGAAAAGATCGGAGCGTCCGATTCTGGGGCCTCCTTGCAAGCCCTGGTTTGGACTTTGTGCTGTGTTAATGATGTAAAAAAATGACTCACAATTCATTCAATGGGTTTTCTGAAGATGGTTTGATCCTTATTTATTTTGAATGCCGGTTCTTTAGTTGCTCTGTATGAGGCTTGTTTTAGTTCGGTAATTTTTTGTGGGCAATTGTGGATTCAGAAGGTGGCATTACTGGTGTATTTAAAATGATATGGTGGAAGAGGAGCAGCACTGGCAGCCTTTTTCCTGAAAGGAAAAGGGGCCGAATTGTTTGGAAGTATAAAACATTCTCTTATGATGGACCAGGTCCTGTATTGAAATTGTATTTTGCAGAACTGTTTGAATTCGGTTATTTCATTCATGAAGAGACGAATGGAACTTACAGATGCCGGATGGAATGTAATCGAGCCCCTTCTCCCATCAGAAAAAAAGAAAGAGGCTGTCGCCCTGCAAAATACAACCGTACCATGCCATGGTTAAGCCAATGAGCTGGATAATACGTACGGGTTCACCATGGAGAGATTTACCCGAATATTATGGATCCTGTAAATCAGTTCTTACTCGTTTTTCAATATGGTCCAGGCAAGGAATTCGGGCGAAAGTTCTGGAAAAGATATCTTCGGCCCCTGACAATGAGTACAACATGATTGGTAGTATTATTGTTCGGGAATACCAGCACGCAACGGGTGCAAAATGGGTCAGCAATTTCAGGAACCCGGTCGGTCCAGAGGTAGATTTACCGTAACAATCCACGCAGTCGCAGAAGCATTGGGGCTTCCCATTCGAGTAGAGCTTTCAGAAGCTCAGGTTCACGACAGCACTTCAATAGTAAAATTGATATCAGCTTGCTTGCCTGAGTATTGGTTGGCTGATAAAGCTTACGATACCAATGATTTTCCTGATTCGGTCAGTAAAAATGATTCAGAAGCTGTACCCCCCTGAACGGAATAGAAACGTTCAGGAGGAAGAAGAAGGAAACCAGATCGAATGTTTTTGCAATAAAATAAAACAATACAGACGTATCGCGACCAGGTATGACAAGCTGGCTTCTTCTCAGCGAGTCAGCAGAAAAGCCGTCAGGATGGATCTTGACGGCTTTTCTGCTGGTCAGGTATTGGGGGGGTTATTGAGAGGAGGCAGAAACGTCGGTCAATGGGGTTCTGCGGCCCGGCTCAGGCTGGACCGAACATGGGACTGTGCCATGAAGGTTTCTTCGGACTGGGTATAGAAGTATTGATTGGCATCAAGATCGGCTGCAACAATGATGTCCATGATGGGCCGAATAACGGGTAGTGTCTGCATCCATGGTAATACCAGAGCTATAAGAAGCCATAATCCTGCAATACCGGTCAGGAGTTGGGTAATGCCTTTGGAAAGGCCTGTTTTGTTTCCTGACATAGCGTCACCTTTTTAGGTTGTTTTACCGGCATGGACTGTTTTGTTATGACAGCCCATGCCGGGTTTTTATGAGTTTAGAGGGTTTCCGTGATTCCGGGGAAGACCAGGAAGAACATGATGTAAGCCATGAGCAGAGTCAGGGCAAGATTGAGGCTCTGACCCGTTATATACAGAATAACAGGTTTGCCACCGGTAAAGTGCTTGGCCATTTCCCTGAAGTTCGATGTCAGGCCAATGGAGGCAAAGGCCAGGATAAAGAACCATTCACGACAGGGACGGCTGAAGCCACGAAGAACACCCTGATCCAGCATAACATCACCACGGGGACCCATGGCTTCGATCATAATGGAGAAGACGATGGAGGCCGCAATAAAGCCCAGAACAAATTTGGGAAAGCGGTACCATATTTCCATTTTTTGAACAGTTTGTCCTTCCACGCAGTCTACCTTGGCGCACCAGTAGACAGCCACACCAAAGGCAATGGCACCGATCATGATATTCTGAATCATTTTGATGGTTGCCGCAACAAACATACCGGTTTCGCCAAGGAAGGCACCCGCAGCAACAACCGCACCCGTGGAGTCGATGGTGCCACCGATCCAGGCACCACCCAGAACAGGATGCATGCCAACGGATACAATAAAGGTAGGCAGAGCAATCATCATGATGGCCGTAAAGAGCATGGACATGCCAATGGCGATGGTGAGCTCTTCTTTGGTGGCACGGCAGGCCGCAGCCGTTGCAATGGCCGCTGAGACCCCGCAGACACACATATCTGATGATATGGTTATATTGAGGGTCTTTGATTCCATTTTCAGCACTTTCTGGCCGAAGATGTAGGTGAGAACCAGAACCGTAGGTGTCACAACCCAGGCTACAAAGATGCCGGGAAGACCGATGGCAAGGATTTTACCGAAGAGGATTTCAGCACCCAGAAGCACAAGACCTGTTTTGATAAAATATTCGGTCTGGGCTGCGTCTTTGATGAATTGAGGGGTTCCTATGGTATTGGCAATGAGCATGCCGCCAAGGATGGCCCAGATCAGAGGACCGAAGCCCCAGCTTCTCAAGGTGCTGTTGGCACCAATCACTTCAGAAATGATGGCGAGAAGGAAAACAAAGCCAAACCCTTTAATGAAGTTGGCCGTGTTGATGTTCATTACCGTTGTCCCAGCGGCAAAGAACAACATGAAGATAACGCCGATGCCAAGCAGATAGGGGATCTTGTTGTAGGCCTGGGTTCCGGCCTGGGAACGGGCCCTGCTTTCAGCGCTTCTGGCGGAACGCCACTGGGCTATGGATGCTTCGGCTTTTTTATTCAATTCTCTGTTCTGAAAGACTGCTGCGGCGGCGGCTGCCTGATCCGCCTCAGCCTGTGCAAGGGTTGCTTTGGTTTTTTCCTGGGCGGCAGCGTGTCTTTCCTTTGCACCGTCCCGGATTTCCGCAGCCCTTGTTTCCGTAAGGATGAGGGCTTCCATGGGATTGGCAGCCCATCTGGCAGGGGTGCTCAGCCACTTGGCAAGGGTTTTACCGTGGGATTCATTTCTGGCACGCAGACCGGAGAATGAGTCATTGGCTCTGTGCCATTCAAGGGTGTGGAAGGGGGCGCGGGCCTCTTCTGCCTGCATGGTACGCTGGGACTGGGTAATTTTCTGGTCCATGTCCGCAGGAGGTCTGGGCAGGAAAATGATGAGACCCACCACAAGTATGATGATACCTAGCCAAATGGCCCACCAGTCTTCTTTTTTGTACAGTTCGGACCATTCCCATCTGGCCTGGTCCACTACATATTCGGGTTGTTTGCTTTGTCCTGACATGAGAGGCTCCTTGATAAAAGTACTCTTTATTATTAAAGGGATTTCCCCGTTTAGCCGGCCGGACCCGAAGAACTGCGCCTTACTTATGCAGAAACCGCGGGGTATTTCGGGGTTTGTTTCGTGACGGAACAAAAATCGATTTTTATTTCTGATCATTAGTCGGAATGTTCAATTTTAAAATGGGACAGACTTTAAAATTGTTCCATAAAATGTACTGAATGATCAAAAAATTGATTTCGGTTACGCACGATGTGACCGCGCTTCGGTCCATTCCCGGCTGCTCCATAACAATTGACTGAACAAAAGCAAAACAGGTGCCATGCCCTGTCTTTTTTTTTGTATTTTTTTATGTGCTGCAAAATCAGATCTTTGATTATGGTTGGTAGGTTTCGAAAAAAAAATGACCCAGTGGTGCATCTTCGTGGATGCATGCTTGACGGGGAAATCTGGTGCAGCCTGAAAGATGCACTTTGAGGAATGAAAAAATATTGTGTTTCTGTGGGGTATGGGTGTTTTCTTCCTTCATAGAAAAGGGTATGTAAAAGATTTGAATGAAAACCGGAAACAAGGGAGGGTTCATGAGTATTTCAGGGGATAAGGGAAAGGCCATCGAGTCGGCCATGGGACAGATTGAACGTCAGTTTGGAAAAGGGGCTATAATGCGCCTGGGCAGCAAGGAGGTGATTGCTGTTCCCACCATTTCCACAGGATCCCTGGCCCTGGACAGAGCCCTTGGTATTGGCGGTCTGCCCAAAGGACGTGTGATAGAAATTTATGGCCCAGAGTCTTCGGGCAAAACAACGCTGGCCCTTCATGCGGTGGCGGAATGCCAGCGTGCGGGAGGTATAGCTGCTTTCATTGACGCGGAGCATGCCCTTGATACGGCTTATGCCAGAAGGCTTGGCGTGAATGTAGATGAGCTTCTGGTTTCCCAGCCGGATACGGGAGAACAGGCACTGGAAATTGCGGATATGCTTGTGCGCAGCGGCGCTGTGGACATACTTGTTATTGACTCCGTGGCGGCATTGGTACCAAGGGCTGAAATTGAGGGTGAAATGGGTGATGCCCATATGGGGCTGCAGGCCCGTCTTATGAGTCAGGCGCTTCGAAAACTGACGGCGACTATCGGCAAAACCATGACAATGGTGATTTTCATCAATCAGATTCGTATGAAAATCGGTGTGATGTTTGGTAATCCCGAGACTACTACCGGTGGAAATGCGTTGAAATTTTATGCTTCCGTCCGGCTGGATGTACGCCGTGCTGCAGCCATTAAAGATGGGCAGGATGTTACGGGCAATCGTACCCGTGTTAAAGTCGTAAAAAATAAACTGGCTCCTCCGTTTAAAGAAGCTGAGTTTGATTTGATGTATGGAGAAGGTATTTCCAGGATCGGTGATCTTCTTGATCTTGGTGTAGAGGCTGGTATTATTGAAAAAAGTGGTGCCTGGTATGCCTATGATGGCGAGCGTATCGGCCAGGGCAGAGAGAATGTGAAAAAATTTTTGAAAGAAAATGAGGAGTTGTTTAACACCCTCTATCGTAAGGTAAGGGAAAGTTTGGGCATCGGCCTGCCTCCGGTACCTGAGAAGGATGAAAAGTCTGTAAAAACAGGAAAAAATGCCAAACCTTCCCGTGAGAAAAAGGGGGAAGAGCCTTCCATGTTTGATGATGCTGTGTCTTCTGATGACTGAAGTGAAGTAATCGAACCTCATATTGTTATTTTACATGTAACCGTTCAGCATAGTTTATTCTGAAATTTTAGCATTCTGATTGTATTGACCCGGTTTCGGCGTAAGCCAATCTGGCTGTTTGTGGGTGATATTGTCCGGTACTCAAGACCCACAGGCATTTTCGTTCCCGTAAAGGCTTGGGTTTTTCAGTCTGAGTGCCGGGTGGTGTCACAGACAGGCAGCCTTTGTGTCCATGTAATGCCTGACAGCTATGCTGTTACCAAAGAAAATGCTACTGAATAGTTACATGGTATATTTGATTGATCTGAAAGTAAGCAGGAGAAAATGAAAACCATGATGACGGGTAATGAGATACGTCAGAAATTTTTGGAATATTTTAAAAAATATGAGCACCGTCTGGTGCGTAGCTCTTCCCTTGTTCCTTCCGATGATCCCACCCTTCTGTTCACCAACGCAGGCATGGTTCAGTTCAAACGGGTATTTATAGGAGAGGAAAAACGGGAATATACCACCGCAACCACTTCCCAGAAATGTGTGCGGGCCGGAGGCAAGCATAACGATTTGGAAAATGTGGGGTATACGGCAAGGCACCATACTTTTTTTGAAATGCTGGGTAATTTCAGCTTCGGGGATTATTTCAAGGAAAAGGCCATCTTTTTTGCCTGGGATCTCCTTACCAATGGCTATGGCCTTCCTGCGGAAAAACTCTGGGTTTCCATTTATCTGGATGACGATGAAGCCTTTACTATCTGGCATGAACAGATCGGTGTACCCAAAGAACGCATTGTGCGTCTGGGAGAAGCGGATAATTTCTGGGCCATGGGAGATACGGGACCCTGCGGTCCATGTTCAGAAATTCATATAGACCGTGGTCCTGCTTATGGCTGTGACAATCCTGCCTGTGCCGTTGGCTGTGATTGCGACCGCTATCTTGAAATATGGAATCTTGTGTTCATGCAGTTCAACCGTTCCGAAGACGGTAGCATGACGCCTTTGCCTAAACCCAGTATTGATACGGGAATGGGGCTTGAACGCATTGCCTCTGTTGTACAGGGTGTGGATACCAATTATGACACGGATCTTTTTGTGCCCATCATGGAAAAGGTGGGAGAAATGTCCGGGAAAAAGCCGGGAGAAGATTCTGCGTCGGATGTGGCCATGAAGGTCATCGCCGATCATAGCCGTGCGGCAGCCTTTCTTGTTAATGATGGTGTGCTTCCTTCCAACGAGGGCAGGGGATATGTGCTGCGCCGTATTCTGCGCAGGGCCATTCGCTACGGTCGTAACATCGGTCTGACTCGCCCCTTCCTTAAGGATACGGTGCGGGTGGTCTTTTCCATTATGGAAGAGGCCTACCCTGAGTTGAAAAGCCAGGAAAGCTTCATCTGCAGTGTGATTGAAAATGAGGAAATCCGTTTTTCCGAAACTCTGGACAACGGACTGAAGCTTCTCCATGAGACCCTTGAAGGCCTTGCTGCCGCAGGAAAAAAGGAGCTGTCCGGTGATGTGATTTTCCGGCTGTATGACACCTATGGTTTCCCTGTGGATATAGTAAAGGACGTTACCAAGGGAAGTGATGTGCGCCTTGATATACAAGGCTTTGACACAATCATGGCAGAGCGGAGGGAAATGAGCCGCAGCAAGGTGAAGTTTGATGCCATGAACGAGGCCTACCTTTCCCTTTCCAGTGCGGGGGTTCAGACGGTCTTTACGGGATATGAGCGTACGGAAGACAAAGGAAAGGTGTTTTTGCTTGTGCAGCAGGGCAAGGCCTGTGACAGGATTGAGGGAGAAGGGGATCTGGAGCTGGTAACGGATCGAACGCCCTTTTATGCGGAATCCGGTGGGCAGGCGGGGGACAGGGGTTTTATCCGTACGAAAAGCTTTGAAATGAAAGTGACAGATACCCTGAAAGATCCTACGGGTTTTTTCATCCACAAAGGAAAGATTGTTTCGGGAAGTCTTGCAAAGGGTGAGGAAGTCATTCTTTCCGTGGATAGTGCGGCCAGGGCTGGCACCGAAAGAAACCACACGGCTACCCACCTTCTCCATGCCGCCCTGCGGGATGTTGTGGGGGATCATGTCAAACAGTCCGGTTCCCTTGTGGGGCCGGACCGGCTTCGTTTTGACTTCACCCATTTTTCCGGGATTGACCGGAGTGTTCTGGATACGGTGGAACGCTGGGTGAATGAAAAAATCAGGGAAAATGTACCTGTGAACTCCGAGGTCATGCAGGCAGAAGAAGCATTTAAAACCGGTGCCACAGCCCTTTTTGAGGAAAAATACGGGGATGAGGTAAGGGTCATCAGTCTGGATACCTTCAGCAAGGAGTTCTGTGGGGGGACCCATACGGCCTACACAGGGGATATCGGCCTCTTTGTCATTGTATCCGAAGGCAGTGTGGCAGCCGGTGTGCGCCGCATCGAGGCTTTGACCGGCGCATCGGCCCTTGCCTTTGTTCAGGAGCGCAACCGTATCATGCTTGAGGCGGCTTCCCTTTTAAAGGACAGGCCAGAGACTCTGGTGACCCGGGTGGAACGTTTGCTGGCGGATTGCCGCAGTCAGGAAAAAACCATTGATTCGCTGAAAAACAAGATGGCGGAAATGAGTGCGGGAGATATTACCGAAGGCGTTGTGGAGATTCAGGGAGTTAAGGTACTGGCCAAAAAGGTGATGGTGGATAATCCAGCTTCTCTCAGGGATCTGGCGGATCGTATGAAGGATAAGCTGGGTTCCGGTATTGTGCTGCTGGGAACGGAGTCTGATGGTAAGGTTCTGCTCATTGCCGTGGTGAGTAAGGATCTTGTGGGCCGTTTTCATGCAGGAAATATTGTGAAAGCTGCCGCCGGTGTGGTGGGTGGCGGTGGGGGAGGGCGTTCGGATATGGCCCAGGCCGGAGGCACCCGGCCGGAGAATTTGGATGCGGCTTTGCAGACGGTTCTGGATATGGTAGCTCAGGCCTGATTGGACACAAAGATGCAGGCAGGCCTGGGAAAGATTCCCTCAGGTCTGCCTGATGTCTGTCTGGCAGGAACAGCAGGCTGAGGCAGAAACATCAGATATGTAATTGTTCAGTATGGTATATTGTGAATGTAAGGTTGTAATTTTTTGCAGCGTTGTTTCATTGCAAGGCACCCTGGCTGTTTGCAAGTGACCTTGCAATCGTTTCGGATTCCGGCTCTCAAGCCATAAACCCAAAGCTTATGTACAAATAATATAGCCTTTTCAGGCTTGGGTGCCGCAGTGCAAATAAGAAGCGGCAAACTGCCTGAGCCGCCACAAGGCGGCCTGCTATGGTAACAAAAAAGTGCATTCCGCCTGTGCCGGTGAGTTTTTGCCGCTTCCGCACAGGGCACAAAGCTCTAAGCATAAGATTACGCCACGGGCAAACAGCTTGGGTGCCTGTGCATATGCCTGATAACTATGGTTCATAACAGGTAAGCAGGTCTTTACAGGGAGAAGATGGAATGTCGGAAGAAGGCTGGCTTATCCTTGTTTCTTTTGCCCTTATTTTTCTCTATCATATCTCGTTTGGCATACGCCTGCACAGGCATCCGACGGCCACCTCTCTGGGAATTACCCACAGAATCCGGCGGGAGTGGGTGCAGGAAATTTTAAAGGATGGCCGGGATCTTCTGGGGGTTCAAACCCTGAGAAATCAGGTGATGGCGGCGAGCTTTCTGGCGTCAACGGCCATTCTGATCAGCCTTGGCGTACTGGGGCTGGCAGCCAACCCGTCGTTTTACAGCGGGTTTCTTACGGTCCTGGGCGGAAGCGATGTGGAGACGGCAGGTACCCTTTCCAGGCTTGTGCTGATTTCTGTGAATTTTTTTGCTGCTTTTTTTAACTTCACCCTCTGTATACGTTACTACAACCACGCCAGTTTTGGTGTGGGATTGAAAAATTTCGAGTCCCTGCCTTTCCCGCCGGAATTTATCCTCACCATGATGGACAGGGGCAGCCTCCATTATTTTCTGGGGATGCGGGGTTATTATCTGTCCGTTCCCCTTCTTTTGTGGATAATGGGGCCTTTCTGGCTTTTTTTCGGTGTACTGGGGCTGCTTTTCGTACTTTTTTTTCTGGACCGCATGGCCTGATCCAGGTGCCTTTCCCCGTTTGAAACGGATTGTACCACGAGATCCTTCTGCCGCTTTTTTCTGCCCCCGTCTTTTTCTACAAAAAGCTTCTCTCCCGTCCATGGGTCCGTTTCCGTCCAGTACATGGCAGCCGACCAGGTAGAAGGTGTGGGCGTGAAGATCTGCACCTGCTCCGGCGCGAGTTTCAGCGTTTGGCGGGCATAGGTACCCAGCTTTTTCATGTCTTCTTCCGTACATCCCGGATGGGCTGCAATGAAGTAGTAGGTGAGAAACTGGGGTTTACCCGCCTTGTGGGTCTGGGTGAAAAAGAGTTCCCTGAAGCGTTCAAGGGTTTCTGTGCCGGGTTTTCCCATACGGGAAAGAACATGGGGACAGATATGTTCCGGTGCCACTTTCATCTGGCCGGAAACATGGTGGCCTACCAGCTCTTCCAGATAATCCGGTCCTGCTTTTTTATCCGCCAGCAGAAGATCATATCGGACGCCCGATGCCACAAAAACTTTTCGAACGCCCTTCAGGCTGCGTAGTTCTTTCAGGAGTTTTTTCTGGAGACTGTGATCCGGTTTCAGGGAAGGGCAGACCTCTGGAAACAGACAGCGTCTGTCATGGCAGCTTCCTTTTTCCTTTTTTTTTCTGCACTCAAATCCATACATATTGGCTGTGGGGCCGCCTGCATCGGATATGATACCTTTGAAATCGGATCTATGGGTCAGGCTTTCTGCTTCTTTCACAATGGAGGCAAGGCTTCTGGATCGTACCGTTCTTCCCTGATGCACGGCAATGGCGCAGAAGTTACATTCTCCATAACAGCCATAGTGGGTGGTGATGCTGTGGCGGATGGTTTCCAGTGCCCGGACATCTCCTTTTGCCGCATCATCAGGATGCAGGCTGCGGGTAAAGGGAAGAGCGTGCATGGCATCCAGCTCCTTTTCTTCCGTATAGGGAAAGGGCGGGTTCTGGATGAGAAAGCGGTCACCGTGGGCCTGGGCCAGCCCTCTGGCTGTGATGGGATCACTGTTTTCATAAAAGGTATGGAACATGGAAAGAAAGCTTTTTTTATCGTTAGAAACTTCTTCAAAGGAAGGAAGGGTCAGGTAGTTTTCCGGGATTTGTTTTGCAACGAGGCAGAGGCCGGGTATGGCATCCGGAGATTGTTTTTGTTTCAGGGCACGGGCAAAGGCAAGGATGCTGGATTCGGCCATACCGTAGAGCAGATAATCTGCTTTGGCATCAAAGAGAAGGGATCGTCTGATTCTGTTGTCCCAGAAATCATAGTGGCTGATACGGCGCAGGCTGGCTTCTATACCACCCAGAAGAATGGGGACCGTATTTTTGAAATAACGACGGATGCGGTTGGTGTATACAATGCATGCGCGGTCCGGCCTGCGGTCATTGATGCCACCGGGCGTATAGTCGTCATTCTTTCTGCGTTTTTTCGAAGCTGTGTAATTGGCCACCATGGAATCCACACTGCCGCCGGAAACACCCCAGAAGAGTTTGGGTTCGCCTAGTTTTGTAAAATCAGTGGTTTTTTCCGGGTCGGGCTGGGCAAGAATGGCTACTTTGAAACCGTCAGCAGCAAGGACCCTTGCGATGACGGCAACGCCCATGGAAGGGGCGTCGATAAAGGCATCCCCTGTAACAAGGATGATATCCGGAGCATCCCAGCCATTTCTGGCTATGGCTTCGGGGCTTGTGGGAAAAATATCGGAAAGAGTAGGCATGAAAATCCTTTGTCAGAAGCCTTAAGCCTGTTTCTGGTGAGACTGTCAGCGGGCAGAAATCCTGGAAGGGGATGGCGGAAAGGTAAGAATAAAGCAGCTGCCTTTGGATGGTGTACTTTCGATGGCAAGTGTTCCCTTGTTTTTTTCTATGAACTCCCGGCATATGACCATACCAAGACCTGTGCCGCACTCACCTGTGGTGCCGGGGGTGGATTTGCCGCAGGAGCCGGAAAGGAGAGAGGAAACGGTTTGTTCATTCATTCCTATACCTGTATCGCTGATACGGATTTCTGTTCCGGCAGGACTCTGGTCTGCGGTGATGGTGATTCGACCTCCTGTATCCGTGAATTTGATGGCATTGGAAATGAGGTTGCGGAGCACTGACGCAATCATATTGGCATCGGCAAAAAGGTAAAGGGTTCCGGGGATTTTACCCCGGATACGGATTTTCTTTTTCTCCGCATTTTCTTTGAAAAGAGAGACTGTTGAATGGATGAGCTGGGTGAGGTCCAGTATTTCCGGTTGCCACTCGTTAAAGCCGCTTCCTGTTCGGGTCCAGTCCAGCAGTTTTTCCAGCATTTCGTATAGCTTGAGGGTGGAGCCATGGGCATGGGCAATGAAACGTTTTTTTTCTTTTTCCGTATAATCTTCATAGCTTTCTGCCAAAAGGCCTAGAAATCCCAGTACGCTACTGAACGGTGCCTTGAGGTCATGGGCAACAACGGAAAGGATTTTTTCTTTTTCCCTGTTGATACGTAAAAGCTGATTTTTTTGTTCCTGCAGCATCATATGGAGGTGAATCCGGGCGAGGATTTCTTCTTTCTGAATGGGCTTGCAGATGTAATCTACCGCTCCTGCCTGAAAACCGGCTACTTTATCGGCTGTTTCCGTAAGGGCGGTCATAAAGATGACAGGGATATCCCGCGTTTCAGAATCGGATTTCAGGGCATGACAGGCCATGAATCCGTCCATCTCCGGCATGATGACATCCAGAAGAATCATATTCGGTCTGGAAATTTTTGCCATCTTGAGTGCTGTTTCTCCGTCCTGGGCCACGAGGGTGCGGTAGCCGCTCTGGTCCAGGCAGTGAAAAAGGATGCCAAGGTTGGCAGGATTGTCGTCAACAATTAAGATTGTCTTCATTGCTTTTTCTGTTTTCTTTCTCTTGCTTTGCCAAGGCGTGTCAGCCACTGGCTGAGTTCACGGATGCGGAACTGGCTGGCAAGTTCCTTCACATGACCCGCAAAGGTTGCATAATGGGTGTTCAGATCCTGGCTCTGGCACCATTCACCTATGGCGGAGATATCTCCCTGTTTTACGAGATTCATAAGCTTTTGCATGCGTTCTGTCTCCGGAAAGGGAATATCGGCAAAATCCGGAGGCTGCAGATGCAGGCTTTCGGAAATCCAGACCAGAGGGAGATGGCGGCAGAGAACTTCGAAAAGTTCCTGAATTTGAACGGGTTTGGAAATAAAAGCAGCACATCCCATGTCCAGGCACTTTTCACGGACATCATGGGTGGCACTGGCGGATACGGCAATCACAGGAGGAGCATCCCCGTCAAACAGCCTGTGAATACGGCGCGTAGTTTCAAAACCATCCATGCCGGGCATGATCAGATCCATCAGAATAAGATCGGGCTTTGAAGTCCGGCAGCTATCAAGGGCGTGCGTCCCGCAGTCTGCTTCTTCCATCATGAAGCCTAAGGGGGCAAAAAGTTCTACGAGAAAAGTGCGGTTTTCTTTGCCATCGTCAACGACAAGTATACTGAGAGGCCGTGCCCCCTCATCGGTCCGACGGTAGCCAATAATGTCTCCATAGGAGGAAAAGTTTTTTTCACCGGGTATTTTTTCCGGTGCCTGCGGCAGACGTATGGCAAACCAGAAACGGCTCCCGTTACCAAGGCTGCTTTCCACCTTGATTACACCACCCATCATACGGACAAGAGACTGGCTGATGGAAAGGCCCAGCCCTGTTCCTTCGGGTTTTCTACGGACGCTTTCGACCTGAGAGAAGGGGCTGAAAATAATTTCCAGATCTTCTTCCTGAATCCCCATACCCGTATCCGCAACTTCAAAAACAATCAGACCTTTCTGCGTGCTGACACGGAGACTGACACTTCCTCTTTCCGTAAATTTAACCGCATTACCAAGTAGATTGAGCAGAACCTGGCGCAGCCTGTGTTCATCCCCGATTACCGTTTTCGGCAGGCATTCTGCCACGGAAATTTCCATGGAAAGTCCTTTTTCTCTGGCCCGGGTTCGCGCCATTCCAGCGGTACTCTGGACAAAGGTAGAAAGGTGGAAGGGGTGGAGTATCAGGCTCATCTTGCCTGCTTCGATTTTGGAAAGATCCAGAATATCATTGATCATTCTAAGGAGATGCTCGCCGCACTGGCGGATGACCTGAATGCGTTCCTGATCTCGGGTTCCCAGCCGTTCCCCATCCCGGTAAAGGAGTTGGGCATATCCAAGAATTCCATTCAGTGGCGTACGCAGTTCATGGCTGATGCTTGCAAGGAACGCACTTTTGGCCGAACTGGCTTCATCGGCCCTTTTTTTGGCTTCCCTCAGTTCCATATTCAGCCGAATCAGTTTGGTATTGGTTGCCGTGAGGGCAACGGTACGGTCCAGTACCTGTTGTTCAAGGTTTTCTCTGTGGCGCAAGAGATGGAGATCCCTTTTTTTGGCTTCCTGCAGCTTGATATTCAGTCTGGTCAGTTTGGTGTTGGCAGCCATGAGGGCCATGGTGCGGTCCATGATCTCCTGTTGCAAAGTGGCCCTGTGGCGGAGAAGAGCTTTGTCGCGTTCCTGAATTTCCTGGATCATGTTGTTGAAACCCGAGATCAGAACGCCGATTTCATCATTGTTAAATACGGGTGCCCGAATGGCATAATCTTTTTTTTCAGTTATTTTTTCAACGGTCTGTACCAGCTGAAAGATGGGGTTCAGAAGGATTTTTCGTAATCTCATGGAGAAAATGTAGGCCATGGCACCGGCGGAAAAGAGAATGGCAAGGGAGAGAAGGGCATACCATCGGATCTGTTTATGATACCGGGAATGGTCCATGTGCAGCAGTAGTTTGCCTATGGGTTTTCCCATGTAGGATATTTCTTTGGTGATGGTAAAGCCACCGGCAAAAGAAGTCCGGCCAGGAATGGGGGGATGGGCAGGCAGAAGCATTGGTTGACGAGACCGGGTTGTTTCATCTCTGTAGTAAGTGGCAAGTTGTCTGCCTGAAGGGAGGTAAAGGGCCGCAGCGGTAATCATGTCATCCCTCGCTCTGAGGGATTCCAGCGCAAGGGAGGCTGCTTCAGGATTTTCAAAATAAAGAGTTGGAAAACTATGGTTGCTGACAAGCTCGGTGATCAGGGAGATTTCCCGTTCAAAATTTTTGCGTAGAAGAATAATATCATTGATGAGAAAAAAACTTACGGCAACGGTCAGGGTTGCTCCGCCCGTAAGAATCATGGCAACCATCATTTTGGACTGCAGAGGCAGTTTGGAAAAGATGTCTTGAATCATAAGTATTCCGTAAGGTGAAAGACTTTTTGGGCACAATCCTGCTAAAAAGGATTCTGCGGATCTCATACCATAAAAAGTTTATATATTGTATAGCTTAGGGTAATTTTAATCGCTTTTGCTGCTGTACCAATAAGGCGCTTGATTCAGATCAAGGAAAGTCTGACCTCCATGGGATAGTCTGCAACGAAAGAAGCAGAGTTTTTTACCCTGTTAAAAGACAAGCAGACACTCAAACGGAGGCTTTTATGTTTTGTAATCAGTGTGAGCAGGCAGCCAAAGGCGTGGGATGTGATAAGGTCGGTGTATGCGGCAAAACAGCCGAAGTTGCGGCCCTTCAGGATCTTTTGATCCATGCGGTAAAAGGGCTGTCTCAGGTTGCGGTGGAAGGTAGGAAGGTGGGGCTGGTGGATCCGAGAGTGAATCGTTTTACCGCGGAGGCCATCTTTTCCACCCTTACCAATGTGGATTTTGATGAAAAACGTTTCGAAAATCTGATTCTGGAATGTGAGCGTTTTAAAAGAAGCCTTGAAGCTGAAGTCAAAGCAGCCGGTGGAACAGTGCCTGGTACGGATACCTCATGGATCCAGAAACTGGTTGCCCGCCTGACCGGCAATGGCGGTGACTTCACAATTCTTCCCACCTTGCCAATGAAAGTCCATGATATCGCGTCCATGAAGTCTCTGGGAGAAACCGTAGGGCTTCTCGATGGTCCGGATGTGAATCCTGATCTTCGCTCCATCAAACAGATTGTCGTTTATGGACTGAAGGGTGTGGCTGCCTATGCGGATCATGCGGCCATTCTGGGGCAGGAAGATGATGCGGTATATGCCTTTATCCATGAGGCCATGGCGGCCACTATGAACCCGGATCTTTCTGTGGATGAGTTGCTGGGGCTGGCCCTTAAGTGCGGTGAAGTGAACCTCCGGGCCATGGAATTGCTGGATGCCGCCAATACCGGACGCTATGGGCATCCTGTGCCCACTCCCGTTCCTCTGGGGCAGAAAAAGGGCAAATCCATTCTTGTTTCAGGCCATGATTTAAAGGATCTGGAGCTTCTTCTGCAGCAGAGTGAAGGCAAGGGTATTTTTGTTTATACCCATGGAGAAATGCTTCCCTGCCATGCCTATCCCGGCCTTAAAAAATATGGTCATTTTTACGGACATTACGGCACGGCATGGCAGAATCAGGCCAAAGAGTTTAATGCCTTTCCCGGTGCTATTCTCATGACCACCAACTGCATTCAGAAACCGAAGGCCAGTTATCAGGAGAATCTTTTTACCACAGGCCTTGTGGGTTTTCCTGGTGTGCGCCACATTGCAGATAAGGATTTTACACCGGTCATTGAAAAGGCGCTGGCCCTTCCGGGATTCAAGGAAGATGTTGCCGCTAAGGAAGTGCTCACTGGCTTTGCCCGCAATGCGGTTCTTTCCGTGGCCGGAACCGTTGTGGATGCTGTGAAATCCGGAGCTATCCGCCATTTCTTCCTTGTGGGTGGCTGCGATGGGGCCAAGCCCGGCCGGAATTACTATACAGAGCTTGTGGAAAAAATTCCTTCGGACTGTATGGTGCTGACCCTTGCCTGCGGCAAGTTCCGGTTTTTTGATAAGGATCTCGGCAAAATCGGTGATCTTCCGAGGTTGCTGGATATCGGGCAGTGTAATGATGCTTATTCCGCCATTCAGATTGCCGTGGCTCTGGCCGATGCTTTTGAGTGCGGTGTCAATGATCTGCCCCTTTCCATGATTCTTTCATGGTATGAGCAGAAGGCCGTGGCCATTCTTCTGACCCTTTTACATCTGGGTATTAAAGATATTCGACTTGGACCTTCATTGCCTGCCTTTATTACAGAAAATGTGTTGGGCGTTCTGGTGGAAAAATTCGGTATTCGTCCCATTGCTGCCACACCGGATGAAGATCTGAAAACCATTCTCGGATAAAGTTTTTGGCAAAATCATGCATGGGCAGGCCAGGGGCCTGCCTTTTTTAGTCCACAAGACAGCGGAATCCCAGAATGTTGGAAGTAAAATCCGGCCTGAGGGGATAGCGGGCCCAAAGGGCAGGTTCCCCGGCCGTAATATAGCTGCCCCCTTTTGCGATAAAAAAAGGAATCTGGGAAACATTCTGATGCAGGCCTTCCATGGGGCTCTGCGTCCATTCCAGTACATTCCCCACAAGATCCATGAGGGAAAAGGCGTTCTGTCCTTCCGTAAAGGTATCCACTGCTGTTGTTTCACCAATCCCCGTTGATTCTACATTGGCAGCCTGTGATTGCCAGGAATTACCCCAGGGATAGGACAGGCCTTCGGCTGTTCTGGCAGCTGCCTCCCATTCATCTTCTGTGGGGAGTCTTTTTCCAATCCATGCAGCAAAGCGGCGTGCATCTTCAATACTGACCTGAACCACGGGATGGTTCCGTTTGCCGTGAATGGCAGATCCCGGGCCTTCCGGTGCATGCCATACGGCACCCTCAATGCGCTTACTCCCCGTCTCTGCCATCCATACGGCTTTCAGTTCTCCTGTGGCAGGATCTTTTATTTTGCGGAACCGGGGCTGAAAAACAGTTCCATAGCCCATTTTTTCGGCCGTGGTACGATAGCCTGTACGTTCAACAAACACTTCAAAAAGGGCGTTGGTTACAGGGAATCGACCGATATAGCAATCTGCTAAAGTAATGTTTGTTTCCCGCCTCTCCAGTTTGCCGGGATTCGGTGAGCCTGTGCGGAAGGTACCCCCTTTAATCAGTGGGTACTGATTGTAAAATCTTTCCATGGCACCGAGATAGCCATCAAATCGTTCCGCCAGAAGGCGGTTTTTATCCATTTCCTGAGGGTCATATTCGCTGAAATCCTCATCACTGCCAAAAGGAAGGCCCAAATCAGGGGAAGCTTCCATTGTCTCTTCACTCGTTTCTTCCACATTTTCTTCCGGTTCCACCACTTCCTCAAAGGAGTCCTGTTCCAGATCCTCTTCATCAAGATCAATTTCTTCCACATCTTCGTCATTCAAAAGGTCAAGAACGGCTTCTGTCTCTTCTTCCGGAGCTTCAGGAATGTCTTCCTGATC
>NZ_JAPFPW010000028.1 GCF_026155325.1 Desulfobotulus pelophilus
AGTTCCATTCATCTCTTCATGAATGAACGAAATAACCTATTTCAGACGATTCTGAAAAATGCAAATTGAAGACAGGCCCTAGAGTGAAAAAAAAAGACCCGAAAAAAGTATGGATCGGCCCAATTGAAATAGCAGGCTATTATAATAATTTGTCTCAAGGTTTTAAAGCTATAGGCATTCATCACGATTACGCTACTTTTACCCCTCATCCTTTCAAATATGGTGAAGAAAAAAATGAAAACAAAGATGTTCTTTTAAAAATTATTAAACAATTAACTCATAAAAGAGTTGAAAAGCCATGTCTGCCAATCATGGTAAAGTTACTGCTGGCTGGTGCAGCTGAATTTTTCAAAATTATTTACTTCGTAAAGTGCCTCCTCCATTATGATGTGTTTATTTTTGGATTTGGCCACTCCTTACTCACAGCCAATATGGATATTCCGATACTTCGTATAGCGGGAAAAACCGTTATTATGAATTTGGGACATGGGAGTGAAGTGCGTCCTTCATACATGGATGGCGCAGCACAATCTCCGGATGGTCTGGTTCAGCCAGATGCTTATGGGCTTTATTGCCGCGCTTTAGCCAGTAAACGGAAAATTCGCTTTATAGAAAAACATGCAAACTATATTATAGGAGCCCCCTTCAGCTCGACACAGTTTGCAAGCCAAAAAATGTTGAACTGGTTTTCCATAGGAATTCCCTATGGAATGCAGCCTTTCGTGCCAGTGGATGATCAAAATCGAGGCGTGGATTCCGATGGGTTCTTGGATAAAAAATGCCTTCGCATCCTTCATTCTCCCTCTCACCCTGCCGCAAAAGGGTCGGCGATAATCGCTTCGGCCATAAATAATTTGCGGTTAAAAGGGTACTCAATAGAATTTATTGAGTTACGCAATCGTCCTAATAGTGAAGTTCTTGAGGAAATTAAAAGTTGTGATTTTGTCGTGGATCAAATTTATTCCGATACTCCCATGGCTGGCTTTGCCACGGAGGCAGCCTGGTATGGCAAGCCTGCTGTTGTGGGAGGATATGGTTTTGAATATTTGAAAGAAAAATTAAGCGCAGAAATGTATCCACCATCCCACACTTGCCATCCTGATGAAATTGAGGATGCCATAGAGTTTTTAATCAATCATCCTGACTATCGACAAATGCTGGGTAAACAAGCCCAGGCTTTTGTAACTTCCCATTGGACCGTTCAAAAAGTAGCGGAAAGATATTTTTGTCTGATGGAAGGCAGGGTGCCGGCGACCTGGTGGATTGATCCTTTAAAAGTTTTTTATCTGCATGGTGGCGGTCAATCTGAGAAACAGACAAAGGACAATATCCGGAAAATGGTGAGAGCGTTTGGCGTTTCATCTTTGCAGCTTTCCCATCGCCCATACCTTGAAAAAGAAGCGCTGAAGTTTGCTGGCATGGAGCCATGACTTAATGCTTCGTACCCTCTTGAAAGACAGCGCAATTTATGCCATCCCTGCCTTAATTTCCCGAGGTTTAGCTTTTTTTCTCATTCCTTTATATACACGGGTTTTAAACCCGGCAGATTATGGCTCTCTGGACCTCATGCTGATATTTGCAAACCTTGTTAACCTGACGGTTGCTCTGGAAATATCTCAGGGAGTGGCACGTTTTTACACTGCAGAGCCCGATCAAAAACGAAGGATACAATATGCATCCACATCTTTGTGGTTTACTATAGCCTGTTATACGCTTTTTGCTTGTGTTGCCTTTACAGGTTCTGGTTTTGTTTCAAAATGGGTTCTGGGTCGTGAAGGAATGGAAGCAGTCTTTCAGATTTCCCTTATCTATATTTGGTCCAATGGCTTATTTTGCCTGATTCAGAATCAGTTTCGATGGGAGTTACGGAGTAAGGACTATGCGGTTGTCAGCCTTTTGTCCACTATTGGTACAGCAGGTGTTGCTGTCTGGCTTACGGTTAGCCTACGGTGGGGGCTAGAGGGTCTGCTGTGGGGTATGGCAGCGGGATCTTTTTCCGGTGTACTGTATGGGCTCTGGTTTTTGAGGCGAAGTTTTCGGTTTTGCTTCAGCTTTAAGCGGCTGTGGGAAATGCTTCGTTTTTCGGCACCTCTTGTGCCATCCGGTATTGCCGTTTTTGTAAGCACCTACATAGACCGGATGATGATTAATTATTATCTTTCAGTGGATGAATTGGGCTTATACGGTATTGGTTTTCGCCTTGCCAGTATTGCCGGATTGGTAATGGTAGGTTTTCAGGGTGCGTTGACACCACTTATATACACTCATTATCAGGATAAGGAAACACCATGGCAGTTGGCCCGTGTTTTTCGGATCTTTGTGGCCCTTATTTTGTTAATGTTTCTTTTCTTAGCCTCCTTTGCCCATGATTTTTTGGTCATCATGACTGTTCCTGCATATTATGGTGCGGCTCAGGTACTTGTTTTTCTTGTGCCTGCCGTATTGTTGGCACAGATGTATATTTTTGCGCCTGGAATCAGCATTGCTAAAAAAACATCCGTTATTCTTTGGATCAATGTGGCTGGTGCGGTATGTAATACGCTGCTTAACTGGCTTTTAATACCTGTAATGGGCATTATTGGGGCATCGCTGGCAACAATGACTGGCTATGTTTTTATTTTCTGTCTTTACATGATGTTCAGTCAGCGACTATATCCGGTCCCCCATGCATGGCTTCCGATGGCAATTGCGGTGGGAGTCATTTTGGGGTTGGGGTTGTTTGTTCATTTTTCAGCTTTTGACACATTGGCCCGTATGATTTCAGGAGCAGTGGCTTTACTGGCAGCAGCCATCACTATTTATGCTACAGGTTTGATAACAAGATCTGAGGTGAAAGTTTTGCTGAATTCTATGCTATGCCTCTTTAAAAAGTAATGATGCTGCAGAAAATCCGGGCTTTTTTGTCAGGTACACTTCCTGTACACGGGAGCATTCCGGCTGGTTAAGTGGGTTGCCAAATTAACGGATAGACATTGGGAAAGATAATGTGTGGAATAGCTGGATTATGGCAGGCGGATCCCACTGCTGAGGTAATGGAAAAATTAAAAATGGCTCTGGATCGAATGTGCAACAGGGGGCCTGATGATAAGGATATGTTCTGTACAGTATCGGAAAATCAGGTGTTGGGTCTGGGGCATACCCGTCTTTCCATCATTGATCTTTCCGCTGCAGGCCGACAACCTATGTGCTCACGTGACGGACGCTTTTCCATAGTTCTTAACGGTGAAATTTATAACTACATAGAGCTTAAAAAAATATTAAGAAAGAAAGAATACGTTTTTGAGACAGAAACGGATACGGAGGTTCTTCTTCACGCATGGAGGGAGTGGGGAGAAGCCTGTTTGCTGAAACTTACGGGTATGTTTGCCTTTGCTGTGTACGATAAACTCGAAAAAACAATTACCTGTGCAAGGGACGCGTTTGGGATCAAGCCTTTTTTTTATCATAGCAGTAAGGGTTGTTTTGCTTTTGCTTCCACGGCATCAGCCCTTATGGCACTTCTACCCCAAAAGCCAGTCCTGAATTTTCAAAAAGCTTACGATTATCTTGTTTATGGATGTTATGATAATGATGCAGATTCATTTTTTTCTGAAGTCAACCATCTGCTTCCGGGCCACCTTTTACAATTTAACTTTCAGAGTAAAGATGAAACAATTGAATTGAAACGGTGGTGGTGGCCCAGTATTCAGGAAACATGGCAAGGCTCTTTTCATGAAGCTGCTTTGTATTTACGTCAGTTATTTCTTAAAAATATTAAGCTGCATCTGAGAACAGACGTGCCATTTGGTGCCGCTCTTTCCGGTGGCGTGGATTCTTCCGCTGTGGTTTGTGCTGTACGTTATTTAAATCCGGATATCTCTGTGCGTACCTTCAGTTATATCGCAAGGGGATCAGACATTGATGAGGAAAAATGGGTTGATCTGGTCAATGCATATGCTGGTGCGCTTGCTCACAAGGTTTTTGTATCTAAGGAGAACCTTATAAGAGATCTGGACGAGCTGATTCAGGCGCAGGATGAACCCTTCGGCGGTACCAGTATTTATGCTCAGTACTGTGTTTTTCGCCTGGCGAAGGAGAATGGCGTAACCGTGACACTGGATGGGCAGGGAGCGGATGAGCTACTGGCTGGCTACCATGGCTATCCGGATGCCAGAATGCTCAGTATGATTGAAAAAGGTGAATGGAGGAAGCTCTTTGCTTTTATGAACGAGTGGGCCAGCTGGCCGGGACGTTCCAGAAAAAAAGTGCTGCTCTCTTTCGTCTCTGCTGTGCTTCCTCAACGATTCAGAACCAGGGCAATGACCTTTATGGGCGTTTCCCCGACGCCGGAATGGCTTAGAAACTCTGTTCTGAAAAAACGAGGTGTGGTTTTTAAGATACCCTTTACACAGACCGCAGGAGAAACCTCCAGAGGGCGCAGACTAATGCACATCTTGCGTTCTTCCCTGACTGTTTCAGGCCTGACCCCTTTGTTACGGCACGGAGACAGAAATTCCATGAGATTCTCCATTGAAAGCAGGGTACCATTCCTGACAACGGATGTGGCTGAATTCTTGCTGAGTCTTCCTGAAGAATATCTCCTTTCTGATAAGGGGCAGACAAAATATATTTTCCGCGAAGCCATGAGAGGTATTGTTCCTGACTCTATATTGGACCGCAGGGATAAAATTGGTTTTCAAACCCCTGAAAATGACTGGTTGATCGAGATGGCACCTGAGGTCAGAAAATGGCTTTTGCATGCCAGAAACATTGATTTTATTGACTACGATAATCTTTTGGCCTCCTTTGATGCTGTGATTGACGGAAAAATTCCCTTCACATGGCAGGTCTGGCGCTGGGTTAACTTTGTGCGTTGGCACCACTATTTTTTTTCTGCCTAAGCCGCTGAGTTGCCTGATAAAAAAACTGTAAAAATGATAATGTTATCGGGTTATCATATATTTTCGTCCTTTTCTGTATTGAAAAAAGGCGTGAAAATGCCGTGATGCTATGCTATGAAGATCAAAATCATTTGAGTTTATATTTCGCAATTCGCTTGTTGTCTCACCCGCGACAGATGGCGGAATAGCCTGTTTTCTGATTTGAAATCAGTTGGATATGCTCTGGGTTCCATGAAATACTGATAAGCATGAAATACATGCCTAAAAATCTTTATGCGCATATTTCTTACTCCGGCAACAATCCTGTTTCTTCGTACAGGAACCGTACTCCCATTCAGCGAACAAAGTGATTGCCGTACGCAAGCCTGACCCGCAGAGATATTTTTGCCACAGTATCTATTGCGGAGAGTTGAATGAAATATATAATTTACCTGAAGGTGCAACTGTGGGATATTGGAAAGGCTGGATACAGGTTCCCTGAACAGCTCTGTGTTCAGGCTCCTTCCTGTTGTCTCGCTGTTGCATAACAAACACATAGTACAGGAGGCTTATTTTTCATGACAGATGCATATAAGGCCACGGTGATTCAGAAATACCAAGAAAAAAAAGCAATAATAGGCATCCTGGGACTTGGGTATGTGGGCCTGCCCCTTATGCTGCGTTATAACGAGATAGGGTTTTCCGTTCTGGGGATTGATATTGATGCGGATAAAGTGACGAAACTGAATAAGGGCGAAAGCTATATCGAGCATATCCCTTCTGG
Source organism: Desulfobotulus pelophilus (assembly GCF_026155325.1). Lineage (NCBI taxonomy): Bacteria > Pseudomonadati > Thermodesulfobacteriota > Desulfobacteria > Desulfobacterales > Desulfobacteraceae > Desulfobotulus > Desulfobotulus pelophilus. Next base: position 5,644 of record NZ_JAPFPW010000028.1, read on the forward strand.
GAAAATTGCAACAGCACGTAATTCCGGTTTTGAAGCCACCTCCGATTTCAACAGGGCAAGTGAGTGTGATGCTCTGATTCTTTGTGTGCCTACTCCCTTGAACAAATACCGGGAGCCGGATATTTCGTTTGTGGTGAACACAACGGAAGCCATCAAGCCTTTTTTAAGAAAAGGGCATATTGTTTCACTGGAAAGTACAACCTATCCCGGAACAACAGAAGAAGAGTTGCTGCCAAGGCTGCAAGAGGGTGGACTTGTGGTAGGAAAAGATATTTTCCTTGTCTATTCACCGGAGAGGGAAGATCCGGGCAATCCGGATTTTGAAACGCGGACCATTCCCAAGGTAATAGGCGGGCATACTGCTGCCTGCCTTGAAGTAGGGATTTCGCTCTATGAACAGGCCATCGACAGGGTAGTTCCGGTAAGCTCGGCTAAGGCTGCGGAAATGACCAAGCTTCTGGAAAATATCCACAGGGCCGTGAATATTGGTCTTGTTAATGAAATGAAGGTTGTTGCGGATAAAATGGGCATTGATATCCATGAAGTTATTCATGCCGCAGCCACGAAACCGTTCGGATTTGTTCCCTACTATCCCGGTCCTGGCCTTGGTGGCCACTGCATTCCCATTGATCCGTTCTACCTGACATGGAAGGCCCGTGAGTATGGCCTCAATACCCGTTTTATTGAGCTGGCTGGAGAAGTGAATTCTTCCATGCCGGACTATGTGGTAAACAAAGTGCTTCTTGCCCTGAATGAAAGGAAAAAATCCATCAAGGGTAGCAGAATTCTTGTTCTGGGCATTGCTTATAAAAAGAATGTGGACGACATGAGGGAAAGTCCATCTGTCATGATTATGGAAAAACTCCGTGATCTGGGTGCGGAAATTGCCTATTCAGACACCCATGTGCCGGTTTTCCCCAAAATGAGGGAGCATCATTTTGATCTTTCCAGTACTCCTCTGACGGAAGAAAACCTGAAAGCCTGTGACTGCGTGGTGCTGGCAACGGATCATGATCGTTTTGATTATGACCTCATTCGTACCCATTCAAGCCTGATTGTGGACAGCCGCGGAAAATACCTTGTGCCGGAAGGGCATATTGTGAAAGCATAAAAAAAGGTGTAAGTTATTTGTTTTTCAACCTGCACCAAGGAGCTGCCTATGCAGATCGAAGCCATATACAATAAAGGCCGCATTGAACTGCCGCCTCATCTTCACCTGAAGCAGGATGTGTTTAAGGTGCGCATAGAAATTCCTGAATATGCCTATTCAGAAAAGGGAGCTGACCCTTCTTCTGATTGGCAGTCAAAAATGGAAAAAATTAAGAAGAGTGTATTGAATATGGATGAAAAAGCACTGCCGGAGCTTTCACCTAAGCAAAAAGAGTCTCTGGATGCTTTTCAGATACGCGAGGATCAGTAGATGGATGTTCTTCTTGATGTAAATATCATACTGGATGTCTGTGCTGTACGGAAGCCATGGTTTCATAAGTCCTTTGAAACCATGGAGTGTTGCCGCAGATCCGGCGGGCAGGTATGGGTGTATGCTGGCTCTGTGCAGACCCTGCACTATACCCTTGCCAATGTGCATCTGCAGCAGGCCATGGAAAATGAAGAAAATATTTCCAGAAAAGCCTGTCTGGAAATAGCAGCCAGACAACTGAAGGCCTTTACAGAAAATATCCAGTGGCTTTCTGCCCTTTCGGGTGAATGCGATGTTTTTGAAGATCAGGACCCGGAGGACAGGCAACTCATCTGCTCTCTGGATCGTTTCACTAAGGGTTCCATTGCCTTAATTACCAGGGATCAGGGCCTGCTTTCACGGGGAGATTCCCGGATTTTAACACCAGATGCCTATATTGATCAGTCAAAGGAAGGTCAATCCATTCCCTTCATCGACCTCGCCGCCCAGCAGCGAAGCATCCGCCCAGCTATAGAAAAAAACATCCATAAAGTCCTTGCCCATGGCCAGTACATCATGGGGCCTGAAATCAAGGAGCTTGAAGAACGCCTTGCCGCCTATGCAGGTACAAAACATGCCATTGGCGTTGCCAGCGGTACGGATGCCCTCCAGATTGCCCTCATGGCCTTGGGCATTGGCGCAGGGGATGAGGTCATTACAACCCCCTTTTCTTTCATTGCCACAGCAGAAATCATTGCCCTTCTTGGGGCAAAGCCCATTTTTGTGGATGTATGCCCCAAAACATACAACATGAATCCGGATTTCATCGAAGCAGCCATTACTCCCAAAACAAAAGCCATCATGCCGGTCAGCCTTTATGGACAGTGTGCGGATTTAGATGCCATCAATGCCATTGCCTCAAGGCACAATTTGCCCGTCATTGAGGATGCGGCCCAGTCCTTTGGGGCCACATACAAGGGAAGAAAATCATGTTCCCTTTCCACCATTGGCTGTACATCCTTCTTTCCATCCAAACCCCTTGGCGGGTATGGTGATGGCGGGGCCTGTTTTACGGATGATGATAAGCTTGCCAAAGCCATGCGGGAAATTCGTGTACATGGTCAGGACAGGCGTTACCACCATCCCCGCATAGGCTTTAACGGCAGGCTGGATACCCTTCAGGCGGCTATCCTCCTTGCCAAGCTGGATATTTTCCCGGATGAAGTGGAAAAACGGGGCCGCATTGGTGCACAATATTCAGAAAAAATTCAGACAGAATGCCCCGGAATGGTTACGCCTTATATCGAGGAATGGAATACCAGCGTGTACGCCCAGTATACTGTGCAGGTGGAAAACCGGGATGCCATTCAGAATCTTTTAAAAGAAAACGATATTCCAACGGCTGTCCATTACCCCATTCCATTGCATCTGCAGCCCGTTTTTGCGGGTCAGAAGGTAAGTCTGCCCGTATCCGAAACCCTTGCCAAAAAAGTGATGAGTCTTCCCATGCATCCCCTGCTGGATGAAGACACCATCAAAAAGATTGTGGCTGTTTTAAAAAAAGGGGTATGAGCCCTGAAGGAGTGAATGAAATGCCCGGTTTTATAAAAGGCAGAAAAATCCGCACCGCCATTGTGGGGTGTGGTCGCATATCCAAAAATCATTTTGGTTCTTTGGAAAAGCATAAGGAAAACATGGAGCTGGTTGCTGTCTGTGACACGGATGCGGCTGTTCTTGAAAATCATATGCAAACCTATGGTGTTCCGGGTTACCGCTCCATGCAGGCAATGCTTGAAAAGGAAGAGCTGGATCTTGTCTGTCTCTGCACTCCCAGCGGTGTCCACGCTGCTCAGGCCATACTTGCGGCGGAGCATAAGGTTCATGTGGTTACGGAAAAACCCATGGCCACCCGCTGGCAGGATGGACTTTCCATGGTGGAAGCCTGTGACAGGGCAGGAGTTCGCCTTTTTGTGGTCAAACAAAATCGCCGTAATGCCACTTTACAGCTTTTAAAAAATGCCGTTTTGCAGAAGCGATTTGGAAAAATTTATTCGGTGGCCATTAATGTATTCTGGACCCGGCCTCAAGAGTATTATGACAGTGCTAAATGGCGGGGAACCTGGGAGTTTGACGGCGGTGCTTTTATGAATCAGGCCAGTCATTACATTGATCTCTTTGAATGGCTCATTGGTCCTGTGGAAAGTGTGATGGCTTATACCGGAACCCTTGCCAGAGACATTGAGGTGGAAGACTCCGGAGCCGCTATCCTGCGCTGGCGCAATGGGGCCCTTGGTACCCTGAATGTTTCCATGCTCACCTACCCGAAAAACCTTGAAGGCAGCATTACTATCCTTGGAGATAAGGGGAGTGCCAAAATCGGTGGTGTTGCGGTAAATGAGGTGCTGCTCTGGGATTTTGAGGAAAAGCTCCCTGAGGATGAACAAATCGGCAATGCCAGCTATCAGACCACATCCGTATATGGTTTTGGTCATCCATTATATTATACCAACGTGGTTGAAACCTTACGGGGTAATGCTGATCCGGAAACCGACGGGCGGGAAGGCTTGAAGACTCTGGAGCTGCTTATTGCCATGTATCTTTCCGCAAGGGATGGTAAAAAGGTGGCTTTACCCCTTGAATATTAAAAGGGAAAATTGGATGATTGATGCTTCACGGGTTTTTCGTTATTTGCTTTTCAATAAGAGCCGATTGCAACAGGAATATTCATTAACTAAAATTGGTGTTATGGGTTCTGTTGCCGTCGGCAGGCAGCATGGGGCAAGTGATCTGGATATTATTGTTGAGTTTAAAAATAATACACAAAATCTTTTTGAACTCAAGGAAAAGCTACGGCGGGAAATGATGGGCGAGTTTCATGTCCATGTGGATATATGCAGGGAAAAGTATATCAAACCGGCTTTTAAAAATCAGATTTTAGCAAAAGTGAAATATGTGTGAATATGGTTCCAAAGACAGGTTGTGTGTTTTGAGCATTATTGAGTCCATTGAAAAGATTAATTCATACATCTGCCCCTTTGGGCAGTGTGATGATTTTTATTCTGATCAGATGGCTTTTGATGCTGTTTTAATGAATTTTGTTGTTCTTGGTGAAATGACATCAAAACTGCCAGATAAATTTATCGCTGAAACTTCTGAAATTGTTGAATGATATAAAACAAGGCTCTAAGGAATATTGTAGTTCATAATTATTTTGGCGTGGATGCAGAGGAAATCTGGCAGATCATTAAGAATAATCTTCCGGAATTAAAGATGGAGCTGCAAAAGATTGTAGATTCTTTTTTGAAATAGATACACTATCTGTTCCCTCCCTCCTGCAGGAGGGGCTGAGGCTCTCGAAGCCAGGGTTGGATGAGGACTTTCCCCACGGATTATTCCACTTTTAGGAGCAAGATACATGAATTACCAGATCCATCCCACAGCCATTGTGGATGAAGGTGCAGAAATCGGTGAAGGAAGCCGCATCTGGCACTGGGTGCATGTGTGCGGTGGTGCAAAAATTGGCAAGGGCGTTTCTCTGGGCCAGAACGTTTTTGTTGGCAATAAGGCTGTGATCGGGGATCATTGTAAGATACAGAACAATATTTCCGTATATGATAATGTCACTCTGGAAGAAGGCGTTTTTTGTGGCCCCAGCATGGTGTTTACCAATGTGTATAACCCCCGAGCCCTGATTGAACGAAAAAATGAATACCGGGATACACTGGTAAAAAAGGGGGCCACCCTCGGGGCGAACTGTACCATTGTATGTGGTGTTACCATTGGTTGTTTTGCCTTTATTGCCGCCGGTGCGGTGGTAACCAGAAATGTGCCGGACTTTGCTCTTATGACAGGCGTACCTGCAAGACAAACAGGGTGGATGAGTGCTTATGGCGAGCGACTGGAGCTCCCACTGGTGGGAAAAGGGGAAACTGTCTGTCCTCACACCGGTACTACATACTACGCACAGGATGGCATATGTACCATGCAGGTGAGGGATTCGGTTACCCAATAGGGAAGTCCTCCTGCAGCCGCAAATGTATGCAAAAGGAAATATTTTTTCCCCACGAATTGTTCTGTGCATAAAAGCAAATGACAGAGGCCGGGTTTTCATGAAGATACTGTACGTAACAGCTGTGCGTGAACTCACATCCGGGCAGAGGCAGCAGTTGTATGCGGAGTATATGTGCCGAAATAAAGCAGGGGCTCACTGGGATTACGCAGCCTTCCACTCCCAGCCTACAAAATATAGTTTTGAAAGGGATTATCCGCCTTTATTCCGAAGTTTGTTCATGAAAAAACTTTTTGGCTGGCTTTATATGATGCGGCATCGGAAGCGTTATGATTTCATACTGTACCGCCATATGGAGTTTGATCCATTTGCCCTGTTTTTTTGCTGGTTTATACCCAACAGGCTCCCTGTTTATCATGCAAAAACGGTTCAGGAGCTAAAACTTATCCGTATGGGCTGGAAAGGGAATCTGGCTTCTGCATTGGAAAAGATGGTGGGTAGAATCACCCTGCAAAATTCGGCGGCAATTATTGGGGTAACAAAAGAAATTGCCAAAGACGTATGTGCTGCTAACTCTCTGCATAAGCCAGCTCTTTTTTATCCAAATGGAATACGGGTGCAAGATATACCTGTTCTGAAAGATACCAGAAGCAAGGATGATATTCATCTTGCCTTTGTGTGCGGTTATTTTTCGCCCTGGCATGGTTTGGAAAGGCTTATTTCTGCTGCTGGTGATTATACCAGAGAAAGCCATTACCTGTGTATTCATCTTCTTGGCATTTTGTCTGCCCCTCAAATTGAGCTATTAAAGCAATTCCGGCATCCCCGCATTCGTTTCCATGCCCATGGCTACCTCGATCAGCAAGAATATCTCACTATTTTAGCTTCGTGTTCTGCAGGCATCGGTTCACTGGCCTTGGATCTTAAATTCTTGCAGGAAGCATCAACCCTGAAGGTCAGGGAATATCTGGCCATGGGCCTTCCTGTGATTGCATCTCACATTGATTCCGCATTGCCGGAACAATTCCCATATTATCGCAATATTCCCGTGGCTGATTTTTTTGATGAAGCCCTGAAGCTGGCTGAAAAAAGTTATGATAGGGAAGAGATCAGAAATGCAGCCAAACCTTATATAGGTAAAACATTGTGGATGAATAAACTTGTAGGGTGCTTGAAACGTATAAAGAATTAGTTGCTGAAAAGTTCATTTTCATTTGACGCAGATCAAAATGCCTGTTTGTTGTGATCATATCTGAAACACGGTATTCGGTCTTATCCGTAATAATTCGCATAAAACTTTGCACCTGGCGTTGAATCAATGCTACAGGGTTGGGTTTTATATGCAAAGCTTTCAGATGTTTGTTGGCCAAGCACTAGACCTGTCACAGACAAAACTGCACTATCATTGTTTTTTTGACTCTAGGGCTTTTTTTTTGGTAAGAAGAATGGTATAGGTGAAGAATGCATAGACATAGTGAAGATGGGTTCGTTTGTCCCAATACGGTTCCCTATCGGGGGCGTGTTACATGTAATCATCGAGAAGCTTTGCTTCGGCAAAAAGGGCTTGCACTATGGTTTACAGGGCTGTCAGGTTCTGGCAAATCAACCATAGCCCATGCTGTTGAAGATAAACTCTACAATATGGGAAAGCTTACCTACGTTTTTGACGGTGATAATGTGCGCCACGGACTGTGTCGGGATCTGAGTTTTTCTCCGGAGGGCAGAGCTGAGAATATCCGGCGAATATCAGAAATGATTAAGCTCTTTCTGGATGCAGGAATTATTTGCCTGAGTGCCTTCATATCACCTTTGAAAACAGACCGGGAAAGAGCAAGAACAATTATCGATTGTGGAAGATTTTTTGAAATTTATGTCAAATGTCCGCTGGAAGTCTGTGAAGAAAGAGATGTAAAGGGATTATACAAGCTTGCTCGAGAAGGAAAGATAAAAAATTATACAGGGGTATCGGCGCCCTATGATCCACCGGAAAATCCGGATCTTGTTTTGGAAACGGATAAGGTACCGGTTGATAAATGTATAGATATTGTTATGGAATTCATACAGGATGCAATGAAAAGGATTTGAAGGAGACATTAAAATATGACGCTGGCGCTGGAAAAAAATGAGGAAACATCAGAATTTGTTTCTGGTAGGGGTGTGACTGTTAAGCGTCAGGTATGCATGTTTGTATTTAACAATTTCACCAACGATTCGCGAGTTGAAAAAGAGGCTGAAACACTTGTTGGTGAAGGCTACGAAGTAACTGTTTTTGCAGTTTTAGATAAACAAACAAAGGCGCTTGAAGAAAGAAATGGCATAAAGATCAGAAGAGTTCAACTGACACCTTGGCATTTGCGGTTCATACGTTGGTTAAAAAAGTTTGAGCAAAGACCGCAGAAAAAAAAGGTGAGAAAGAGAAAAGGACGATTTTCCCGGTATAAGAAAAAGGTAGCCGTTAGAGTTAATAAAGAATTTCATAAAATATACAAAAGGCTTGTTCCAGACAAGCTTCCACCCTTGAACTATTTCGGCACAACGTTTTTGTACTTATTATTGTTTGCTCTTTTTATGATGGGAATACACACCCCTGCATTCCATAGTATGGTTGAAGCCCATGGGCTTGTAATTAACCTTGTCATTGTATCCTGTATTCTTTTTAGAAAGATTATAAAAAATTTCTTAATTCAAAAATTTCGTAAGCTTTTGTTAATTTTGAAATCAGGTTTTAAAATGTTTCATTCTTTATGCTTTAAATCTTTATTCCTAGTGGAAAGAGTTACAAAAAGCATGAAAAAAACCTTAAACAAGAAGAGGGCTGCTGTTTTAAAAATTATAAAAAATAATCTGATGCGGTATCATAGACATTTTTCTTTTTTGTCTTTTTATAAAAATGTCAACAATGCGCTGCAATTTACTCCCTACGATATCTACCATGCCCACGACCTGAACACACTACCTGTCGCATGGTATCTTTCTCGAAAACATAGAGGCAAGTTGATCTATGACTCCCACGAGCTGTATGTAGACCGAAACAAGCTGGTCCCCTCGTCCTGGATGTGGAAGTTTATTTTGCGCAGAATAGAAAAATTTTTATCGCGCCGATGCAATGCAGTATTCACAGTGAATGAAAGTTTAGCTCTTGAATTGAAAAAAAAATATAAACTTAAAATGCCGGGAGTAATTATGAATACTCCGGCAAGTTTTGCAAACAATGAAATACCGCTGATGGGGAACGACAGGTTACGAAGAAATGCCGGAGTGCCTGAAGACAAGAAGCTTGTTGTTTACGTTGGAGGTATAACATTTAACAGGGGGCTTGAAGCGCTCATTCGCAGCCTGCTGTATTTGCCGGACTGTTATCTTGTTTGTATGGGATATGGCACAGATGCGTATAAAAAAAGCCTTCTCAAGCTTGTTTCAGAAATAGGGGTGCAGGATCGTTTTAGTTTTTTTGGCCCTGTGCCTGGCAGGGAGGTTATTCATTACGCAACGGGGGCCGACCTCGGCGTTGCCCCGATTGCCAACGCATGTAAAAGTTATTTCCTTTGCTCACCTAACAAGCTATTTGAGTATATGAATGCAGGGCTTCCGGTGATTGCCAGTAACTTTCCGGAGCTTGAAAAGGTTGTGCTAGGGCATGCAATTGGCTTCACTTTTGATCCTGAAAATCCGCTAGATATAGCAGCTCAGGCCAGAAAAATTCTTGACAATCCTGACATGGCTGCAAAAATGCGTAAAAATGCGCTTAAGAGTTCCGGTTTTTATAACTGGGGTAACGAATCAAAAAAATTGCTGTCAATCTATGAAAGTCTATACGAAAACTAATGAGTATTCATAGCCAATATTTTACATATCTGAAGCATTTTTGTTCCACAGTTACTTTGAATGAATTCCATGAAAAACCTACGGAACAAAATTTGATAGCCTTACGTCATGATGTGGATCATGATTTGGATTTAGCTCTTGAGATGAGCTATTGGGAGTATCGACATGGCTTCAGGTCCACATATTTTATATTGCCCCATTCAGGATACTGGGGAGATAGTCGTAATACTCTCGATAAAATATTGCAGATACAGGATTTTGGCCATGAAATCGGGCTGCATGTTAATACCATTGCTGAGTGGTTTAAAGGAATTTGTGACTGTCCAGCTAAAGGTTTGGAAGATGTTTTACAGCTTCTGAGAGGCTTTGGTATTCAGATACAAGGTATGGCAATCCATGGAGATAAGGTTTGTTATGAAAAGCAGTTTTTAAATTCATGGCTTTTTCAAGAGCTGAAACCTGATAATCCCGCAAAAACAGAGACCGATAAATCGGCAGAGGGCATTTATACAAACGACCCACGTTTCCAGATTCGTTATCCTGACAATGAAATTTTAGTTCGTGAGGATGGTGGCTCTCTTCCCCTCTGGTCTGTATCTATGGCAAACTATGGACTTGAATATCATGCTGTGCATTTGCACTACGATCGGTATTTTACTGATAGCGGTGGGACATGGAAACGAAGCCCTGATCCGCTGCAAGAGAACCTGTCTGACGGGAGGCACCAGGTCCTTATTCATCCGGAATACTGGAAGGGTCCTCAAAGAATATACTTTTTTCTTTCAGCGGCAAGATCCGGGTCAAAATGGCTTTCTACAGTGCTAAATGAGGCTAGTTCATTAGAATGCACCCATGAATTCACCTTGAATCATTGCTACAAAAATCAAAAGTTTGTAGAGGATCATCACACTGGCCCAGGTTTCGTTTCTTTTCTGTGTCAAAAGGATAAGATTCAATCTTTGTTGCTGGATTCTCGAACTTGGATAGATGAGAGTGGAGGTGACTATGGTGAAGCGAATGTGTACCTTGAAAGTGTATTCCCCGAACTAAAGAACACTTTTCCTGATGCCCATTTTGTTCATCTTTACAGGAATCCTTCTGATGTTGTTCGTTCTCTCATAAATCGGTCCTGGTACGATCTGCCAGAAGATGATCGTCATCCAGTCGCAACCGATAAGGAAAATTGGCAACATTTGAGTCAGTTTGAAAAAACCTGTTGGTATGTAAGAAGTGTGAATGAAAGACTTTTTCAGCTTAATCTTAAAATATGCTTTGAAGAAATGGTTTCTGACCGGGTATGTATGGAAAGAATCATGATGGGGCTGGGTATTCCGTTTTATCCAAGATTGGCAGAAAAGTATTTCAGGCAGAAAATTAATGAAAGCAGAGACACCAAGTTTCCCCATTATGGTTTGTGGACCTTTAATCTGAAGGAAACTTTTGATGGAATCTGTGGAGAAACAGCAAAAAAATTAGGCTATGTTTTGCAGCGGGGTAAACCATTTGCCTTTGAATGTACACCTGTCGGTGACAGCAGTTCTCTGACTGAAATGGAACAGTTTTTATCAAAACCTGCTCAAGAATCTTTTTCAGAATCATTGGCTGTCATGGATTTTTCAGATAAAAACCTGTTGGAAATGCTTTACTATCGTTTTTGTACTATAAAATATACAGGAGAAAATATTCTTATTGTACCTGAACGAGACCGTAATTCATACCTCCTTTTTGGGGGAGGTGAGTGGTCCCACATATCAGAAACAGCCGGTTGGCAGCCAGAGCCAGCGCATTACTACAAGGGTTCCCTGAGAATCCAGATAGAAGGAGAAGGGAATGCTCGTCTTTTTTGTCTGGAATATGGTCAAGACGGGATGCTGAAAGAAAAAAAAGTATTACAACTGATCAAGCCCGGTCAGTCTGATTATGATTTTGCTTTTCGTGTTAAGCCTAACTCTATGAGGTTTGATTTGGCTTTGCACTTTGGTAAAGAAAAAACTTCGAGTGTGTATACTATTGTTTGTTTTTCATTGATTTCAGTCTTAGCATAGCCTGTTTTTTGAAAAAAGGTTCTTTTTTTAAGCAAGATTGTTAATAGCTCATACCAACATATAAAAATGAAACAGAAAAGCTGAACGAGGAAGTAGTAAAATTTAAAGATGTTTAAAATATAGTTGGAGGTTTGATTCTGTCATGCAAAGAGAAAATTTAACAAGTCCAGTATTTATTGGAGGTGATGGTAGGTCAGGCACAACTTTGCTAAGTGTAATATTAGATTCTCATCCTATGTTAGCTGTTGGTCCAGAGCTTCATTTTAGTGGGCCTGAAAATTTAGGTTGTTACGTTGAGCATTGTTTGGATTTGCTAATATCCGAAGATCCGAGAGTCTTTGGAAAGGGTCTAAAAAGTAATAAACATTTAAAATATGGGACTCAGTTTGCAAAAAGATGCCATCGGTTTGGACTAGAATTTCAAGAGTTGAAAAATCTTATTGCAGCCACTAAAGAGGAAATGAATTTGCCGTTTGCTGAATTTGAGGAACGATGTTTCTTAATTAACGCAATTGGAGAAAAGATTTTAGAAAAAAGAAGGAAAAAAATGTGGGGCATAAAAATAATGCGTGAAATTAAAAGTTTAAGCAGGTATGGAAAAGTTTGGCCGAATGCGTATTTTATTCACATCATTAGGGATGGTCGTGATGTCACCGCATCTCAAATGAAAGAGCATGAAACTTGGGGGTACAGTGATGTTCAGAATGCAGCAAATAGCTGGGTAAGTATTATAGAAAAAGCAAGGAAAGATGGAAAATCTTATAAATACTACGAAATAAAGTATGAAGATATCGTTATGAAGCCAAAAGAAACTCTTAAAGATCTTATTGATAAGATGGGTTTACCTTGGGATGATGCGCTATTACGGCATAATGAGCTTGATCATTCAATCTATAAAAATCCATACAATCATGCAAGTATTGATTCTATAGTGAAGCCTATCAATCAATCTGCAGTTGGACGGTATAAACAAGACCTTACTGATGACCAAATTAAAGGATTTAATAAAATAGCATACAAAATGTTAAAAGACCTCTGCTATGATATTTAGTCCTGCGACATTAAGCTAAGATATACTGAATGTTTTGTGTTCTAAAAATGAGGTAAGTTGAAAATATCGGACACCAAAGTTTTCATCCAACCAGAACGGAGGTATCTGAATAGCAAAAAAACTCAACGAAAGGTCGCTATTCGAAAGAATTCCGGCATGAAGCCGTGAAAATGATTATCGAAGACGGTCTGACCGCATAGGAAGTATCGGA
>NZ_JAPFPW010000029.1 GCF_026155325.1 Desulfobotulus pelophilus
TCTGGCATCTACTGACCCGGCTTTCGTGGGTAGTACACCCGCTCCATATCGGGGAGCTGCGGATATTCCCCACACACAATGTCATCCATAATGGTGCGGAAGGCCTCAACGGCATCCAGAATCGCCAGCCCTTTGGGATTCGCAGCGGGGTAGGCCTTTCGTAGGGCTGCACCACATCCATGATCCGGAGCCGTATCTCATACAGATCAGCACCCTATTTTTTGTGATCATCCAGACTGATTTTTTTCATTTTGCACCTTATGAAAGGAGGGGGTATGTACCTGAACAGAAAAGAAGTTGCGGCCAGACTGTGTGTATCTCCGGGAACCGTCACCGCCATGGTTCGCAGGGGGGATCTTCCCCAGCCCATCCGATGGGGCCCCTTCACATTGCGCTGGCCTGTATCCGACATCGAGGAGGCGGAGCGCAAAGCTCTGTCCGAAAGGCCCTTTGTTCCAAGGCAACCCCGCAACCCGCCGGGGAGACCCAGAAAACACAGCGAAAAGGATCACGCCCTCCACTGATTCCAGGCGTTTTGTTCACCGGGGGCAGAGGCAGGTGAGCTGGGGGCAGGCATAGCCCTCAGTTCATCCAGCCAGTCCGCCCATTGCTGCACCATTCCCGTCCGCTGTTCTAAAAAGGTTGTCCGGTTGTATGCTCTCCCAAGGGCATCCTTGACCCTGTGTCCTAACTGCATTTCCACAACACTCTCAGGAAAATTCAGCGTTTCAACCAAATGGGTCCGGGCTACGGCTCGCCACCCGTGAGCCGTCATTTTCCCGGCATAGCCGAGGGAGTCCAAGACGGCCTTAATCGATGTGTTGGACAGCATCCGACCCTTTCCCCTGAGCGCCGGAAAAACAAACTCCCCGTCCGCAGTCAAAGAGTGAACCTCCGCAAGAATCTGCATGGCCTGTCTGGACAAGGGGGATATCATTTCCGTCTGTGTTTTCGTTGTGGTCCTGTACCACAGGGCTTCCTCCGGGTTGATATCCTGCCAACGCATGGACAGCATTTCCCCTGGACGGCAAAACACCAGCGGTAAAAATCTGGCGGCAGAGCGGACAATGACACTCCCACCATATTGATCCAGCGCCCGCAGCAGCCCTCCCAGCTCGGCTTTATCCAGAATGGCCGGGAAATGCTCCGTTTTGTATGAAGGTATCAGACCGGCCAGATCCTGCGTGGGGTCTCTCTGCGCTCTGCCCGTAGAAATTCCGTATCTGAAAATCAGGGATATGATGGATTTAACCCGGTGGGCCGTCTCTATGCGCCCGGAATCACAAATTTTCAGGAGCATGTCCAAAACCATGGGTGGGGTGATGTCGTCGGGGTGGTGTTCGCCCAAATGGGGCAGTATGAGATTTTTTATCCGGGAGAGGTTTCTGTCTGCGTGGGAGGGTACCACCTGCATGGCATGGATTTTTTCGTGCCAGTCCAGGGCCAGCGCCTGAAAAGCTTGATCAGCCCCTTTCCGTTTCCCTTTGCCTCCGGGTGCCAACCCATCAGCAAGATCCACCCTTGCCTTGGCCGCTGCTATGCGGGCTTCCTTCAGGGAAACCACGGGGAAGGTTCCGAGCGAAGCCATTTTCTGCTTGCCATCAATATAATACCGGAGCTTCCAGATCTTGCGCCCGGTGGGCTCTATTTGCAGGGACAGGCCGTCACCGTCGGTGAGGAAATAGCGTTTTTCCCGGACCTCGGCCTTCTCGCAGACCATGTTGTTTAATTTGCCAAGAGCCATATTTTGCGCCCTTCTCGAAGTATAAGTAATGAGTGATCAGATTTTTTTTAGGTCACTCGGAGGTTACTTAAAAAACCCCAGAAGGGCAATATTTTATATATTTCCTTTGTTATGCTTTGCCCTCGGTTTTTTCGCAAAAGGCCCGTCAATACTGGAAATCAGGCATAAAAAAAGCTCCCCTTGGGGAGCGTTTTTTCAGTTCTGGTGGAGGCGGCGGGAATTGAACCCGCGTCCGAAGACTCTCTATGACAGTGTCTACATGCTTAGTTCAGATTTTAATTTTAGTCCTTGCCAACGCCTCTGAACAGGCTGTGGTTCAGACGATCCTGCTGATTCAACCTGACAAACCGCAGGCAGATTTGTCAAGCGGTCCCACGAGTCGACGCCCCATTCCAGCACTGCGGGAGGATGCTGGCAGGACGGTAGCTTATGCTGCTACGGCGTAGTTATAATCGTCTGCGATTACTTTAGGTTCCACTGTTTAACGAGTCTGCGGAAAACTCGGCATGCAACCATCACTTCAACATCCCCGTCGAAGCCATGTCGCCCCCAATTTTTAAAGATCAGATTCAATACTTACATTTTTAAGATACATGTGCTGCGGCGGTTTGTCAACATGGCTTCCCGTACGGCAGGAAATCAGTTGGCTTTATTTATGAGGTTCTTTGAGAATGTGCCGCAAGGTTCCTGATCCATTCCAGTATATGCCGGGCAACATCCTCCCACTCAGGCTCCCAGATCATACCATGGGAAAGCGGAGGGTAGTGAATCTGTTCCGTATTATAATAGCGGCTGATTCTCCGGACAACGGAGGGTGGTGTGACAACATCTCTGCCTCCACTGTAGATGCGTATGGGACAGCGGATTGCATGCGGGGGTACGGAACAGATTTTTGAGGAGTGAAGAAAGGGGAATGCCATTTCAGAGAAGGCCTTTCCGGATTCTGGAACGAGACTGGAAAACAGGTCGGATTCCGTTTCCGCCGAGAGTCTTCCTCCGCAAATGCGGTGAAAGCTTTCCCTGTTTGGAATCAGAGCCTTCTGCCAGAAATTTCCAAGAAAAAGGATGGGCAGAAAAGTGAAAAAGCTTGAAAAGTCCAATCCGGATACTTCTGCGGGCGGGGCCGGTGTTATGAGGATGATGGCTTTGAATGGATGCCGTGAAGCAAGGATCTGGGCGAGTAGGCCTCCCATGGAGTGTCCGATGAGGATGGTATCCGCTGCGTCATGGATCAGCTGTTTTTCAAGGGAGCTAAGATAGCTTGCCATGCCCTCGCGGGCTACTTTATTCGTCTCACCAGGTGGAATGTGGTGGGGCAGGGCAGGGCAGCAGACCTTGTATCCATTGGATTCGAAGAAGAACCTGTAGTTATGCCAGAGGGCAGGTGAGCCCCACATGCCATGAATCAGGCAGAGTTTTGTTTCCATAGGAATCTCCATGAAATACAGAATCTGTTATTCCGGGATAAAAAAGAATGCGGCAGTTTTACATGGGAGATTTGTTTTCAGCCTGAGGTCCCGGATCTCCGGCATCTGCCTGGGCATAATGAATCGTAAGCTGGGGCTGGAGGTTGGCTACAAGAGCAGCAAAATCCTGTTTTCTGTCTTCTGGAAGTTCTTTTGCTCTGGGGGAGTCGACTTTTGTTGGATCCACAGGGGTACCATTGTGGGTCATGCGGAAACACACGTGGGGACCAGTGGCCAGGCCGGACTGGCCAATGTAGCCGATGACTTCGCCCTGGTCCACTTTTTTACCAGCGCGCATACCCCGTGCAAAGCGGGACATGTGGAGATAGGCTGTTTCGTAGCCATTCCCATGGCGGATACGGACAAATCGGCCGGACCCGGCGTTCTGAGTAGCCTGAATGACGGTGCCGCTTCCAGCCGCATAGATGGGGGTACCTGTAGGAGCAGCATAGTCCACGCCGTAGTGTGGCCTGTATTCTTTAAGTATGGGATGGTAGCGGCTGAGGGTGAAGCCGGAAGTTATGCGACCGAAAGGAACGGGGCTTTTCAGGAAAAAACGTTTGATGTTTTGTCCCTGAGAGTTGAAAAAGTCAGCATGGCCGTCTTCGTATTCAAAGCGATAGGCATCGTGAACCCGGCCTCTGTTGATTATTTTCGCAGCGATAATATTCCCGTAGCCCTGAAACTCATCGTTATGGTAGCGCCGTTCCACAAGAACGGAAAAGGTGTCTCCTTTTCGCAGGTCTCTGGAAAAATCAATTTCCCAACCAAAGAGGTTGTTCAGGCGAATAGCCAGAGTGATATCCTCAGAGGATTTCATGGCATCGGAAAGTGTGGTTTCAATGACTCCATGGACTGTGGCTGGATATATGTCATAGGCCATGGAGTGCACGGAGGCATGGAAACCTTCCTCATCAAGATCAACGGCAAGAAAGTGTGAGTTATCGATGCTGTACTCAAGACGGGCAAAGCTGTTATCAGTGGTAATAACCCTGTAGTCCCTTCCGGCGCGGATTTTCCTTAAATCGAAAACCTCTTTAGTAGCCAGGGCTATCCCATGGATTTGAGCAGAAGAAAGCCATGGGCTGAGTATACGACTGGCAGTGTCTCCGGGGCGGATGGTACCCGCATGGATGTTTTCAATCGGCTCGTGGGGGGGGGGCATAAGAGATTGGCTGAACTCGGGGTCATCGGTTTCTGTATCACCGCATACCATGAGCGGAGAAGGTAGCTCGTCTGGGCTTTGGGATGTTGAAGAAAATGCCGTATCTGAATTCAGTCCATACTGGAAAAAAACAAAACCTCCCAGTATTATCATGCAGCATAGTATGATATATTTCATTTTGTTTTTATATTCAGTCTGTTATGGTTGAGATGCTGGTTGATTTTATTGACATTTGAGTTCGGATCAGAGGGTTAAATAAACAGGCTATGTAGAGTTGTCTTTGATTTCATTGAAGAATACCTAGCATGGTATTAGAAAGTATGTAAAGGAGTTTGACCTGTGAAAGTGGAAAAGTTCTCTTTTCCATAGATGTTCATATTCTTTGCTATTGCTAAATGCAACCCAAATATGGTCTTGGGGAGAAGATCCTTTTTATGAGAGAAATGTTTAGTCGGGCTGAAGTTCGGTAGATCTTTGGATGCTTGTTTTTTGGGAGTATGGTTCCCTGAATATAATTAGGATTGACGGGATGGCAGAGACCTCTGTATAATGGTTAAACCATTGGACAGGAAGTTTTTTGATGGAAAATAATATGGAAGAAGGGTTCCATGTTTGAAAAAGCAAAACAAAACAGGATGTTTCAGGATGTTGTAGATCAGATTCAGGAGGCCATTCTGGAAGGCAGGATGATGATGGGAGATAAACTGCCTCCTGAGCGGGAACTGAAAGAAGTTTTTCAGGTAAGTCGGGGGACTTTGCGGGAAGCCCTTCGTGTTCTGGAGCAAAAAGGTTTGATAGAGATCCGGCTTGGGGTTGGCGGAGGGGCTTTCGTCCGAGAAGTGGCTATGGAGCCCGTGACGGAAGGGCTTGCTCTCCTTCTGCGCAGAAACCGGGTATCTGCAGGAGAGCTTTCCGAATTCAGGAAAGATCTGGAATCCGGCATTGCTGCCCTTGCTGCCCGCAGGGCAGGGTTTGATGATGTGCTGCTTTTAAAAGATTTTCTGAAAGAGATGGCAAAGGCACTGAAAGAACCCTTTGACTGGGAAGCTGTTATTGCAGCGGATAATCGTTTTCATCTGGCCTTGGGAGAGATTGCGGGAAATCTGGTATACAGAACCATTCAGGCAACCATCCATGAGAATATATATCCCTATTTTGATCGCTATGTTCCCAAAGATCAGGCAACCCTGCAAGGAAACTATGAAGATCTCTGTGCTGTTGTTGATGCCATTGTCAGGGGCGATGAAAAAGATGCAGTGGTGTGCATGCAGGCTCATTTGGCACGCTACGATCAATATATAGATGGTGCTGAGCTGCCTCTGCATCTGTAGGCTGGAATAATTCTGTTTCAAGATAAAAAGAGTTTATTCTAATTTGATTAAGGTGCCTTGGGAACCTACTTATCTGGAGAGTATCATGTCACACATCATGCAGGACCCCCTTGTTATGAAGGCCGCAGCCCGTGCCGCTCAGTGGCAGAGTCGGGCCAATAGCCTCCTTACTTCTGAAGAAAAACGAATTCAGTCTCAGATGGCAAAATTACTAAACCGGCCTGAAGATAAGATTATTTTGACCAAGCTTATCGACCGGAGTTTCCGGTCTTCGGATTTTTCCAGGGTTGCGGAGCAGGTGGCCCATGTGCTGGATGACGATGGTTTCCCACGTTTTTTTTCACTGCCGGAGAAGGCTCTGGCCCTGCTGTTTACCATTGCAGGCCGGCATGTGCCGGGGTTTTCCGTTCCAAAACTTGTGGAGGCCATACGGAGGCAGAGCAGCCGTGCCATTGTGCCGGGAGAACCCGATGATCTGCGCGCCCATCTTCATGCCAGAAAGGCTGAAGGGGTGCGCATGAATATCAATCATCTGGGGGAGGCTGTTCTGGGTGAAGGAGAGTGCCGTATCCGCTTGAAAACCTATCTGGATGACTTGAATGATCCGGATGTAGAATATATATCGGTTAAGATCTCAACTATTTATTCTCAGATTAGCTCCTTTGCATTTGAAGAAACCGTGTCGGTTCTGGTTGAAAGACTGTCTTTGCTGTACCGAACGGCGGCAGCCAGTACCTTTTGTCATCCCGATGGTCGTGTCAGCCCTAAGTTTGTTAATTTGGATATGGAGGAATATAGGGATCTTGCCATTACTGCGGAAGCCTTTCAGCGAACTCTGGATCAGCCGGAGTTTTTTAGCCACAGGGCAGGTCTTGTTCTGCAGGCGTACCTTCCGGATGCCTGGCCCATGCAGCAGCATCTGACGGAGTGGGCCAAAAAAAGGGTGGCTGCAGGCGGCGCTCCTATCAAAATACGGCTGGTCAAGGGTGCTAATATGGAAATGGAGCAGGTGGATGCGGCTCTGCATAACTGGCCGCTGGCCCCCTATGACAACAAGCTGTATGTGGATGCTAACTATCGTCGTATGGTGGACTATGGGATGAATCCGGGCAACATGGGTGCCGTTCATCTTGGTATCGCTTCGCACAATCTTTTTGAGCTGGCCTATGCATGGGAAAGGGCCGTGGCCAATGGAGTCAGGGACTGTGTAGGTTTTGAAATGCTGGAAGGTATGGCGGATCATGTTCGCAGAGCTATTCAGGAAACCACCGGTGCTGTTCTGTACTATGCCCCTGTGGCTTCAAAGGATCAGTTCATCAACGCCATTGCCTATCTGATACGCAGGCTGGATGAGAATACCGGGCCGGAAAATTTTCTTCGTTATGCATGCCAGCTTTCCGTCCATTCTGCCCAGTGGAAATATCTGGCAGATCAGTATTATGCATCCTGTAACATGAAAGACAGGGTTCCTGCCGTCTTTCACAGAAATCAGAACCGGAGTCTGGAAGAGGAGCAGGGGCCTCAGGGTACCTTTCATGAGAAACGGTTTGTGAATGAAGCGGATACGGATTTTAGCCTGACTGCCAACCGAAGCTGGGCGCAATCTGTGAGGGAAAAATGGGAGGTTCGGGAAGGGCAAGAGCCTCTGAAGATCCCGCTTGTCATTGCGGGGGAGGAAGTTTTCCTCGGCAGACAGACAAAGGTCCAGCTGGATCCTTCTACAGCCACAGGAGAGAGCAGGAGAGAGTCGGCTATTTTTGCCATGGGAACGGGAGAGGATGTGGAAAAGGCTGTGGCTACAGCCGTGGCAGATCCCGACGGTTGGCGCTCTCTCTCCTTTGAGGAGAGGCACAGGATTTTGTCTGGAGTTGCCGTAGAGCTTCGCCGACTGCGTGGTGATCTCATTGGTGCTGCTGCAGCCAATACCGGTAAGCTCTTTTCTGAAGCTGATCCAGAAATCAGTGAAGCTATTGATTTTGTTGAATTTTATCCTTACTCTGTACAAAATTTTACAGAGCTTTCCGGTATCGGTGCCCGTGGACGGGGGGTGGGGGTTGTGGTTTCCCCATGGAATTTTCCCGTTGCCATTCCCTGTGGCGGAGTGGCGGCTTCTCTGGCTGCCGGTAATACCGTTATTTTTAAGCCAGCCAGCGATGCTGTGCTGGCTGCCTGGGTATTATGTCAGGCATTCTGGAAGGCAGGTGTTTCCAGAAATACTCTTCAGTTTCTTCCCGGTTCGGGGTCTTCCGTAGGGTCAAAGCTTGTGAATCATGCAGGCGTTGATTTTGTTATCCTCACCGGAGGAACGGAAACCGGTATCAGAATTCTGAAAGACAGGCCGGATCTTCTCTTTTGTGCAGAAACAGGAGGGAAAAATGGTACCATCGTTTCTTCCATGAGCGACAGGGATGCGGCCATTGCCAATGTGATTCATTCGGCCTTCAGTAATACGGGCCAGAAGTGTTCTGCTACGTCTTTGCTGGTTCTGGAAAAGGATGTCTATGATGATGAGAAGTTTCGGCAGC
Organism: Desulfobotulus pelophilus; assembly: GCF_026155325.1. NCBI lineage: Bacteria > Pseudomonadati > Thermodesulfobacteriota > Desulfobacteria > Desulfobacterales > Desulfobacteraceae > Desulfobotulus > Desulfobotulus pelophilus. The sequence goes on from NZ_JAPFPW010000029.1 coordinate 8,232, forward strand.
AGCTGGTGGATGCGGCTTCCAGCTGGCATGTGGGCACACCATGGGATTTCAGATCTAAAATAGGGCCACTGGTCCAGCCGCCTTCCGGAGATCTTCTCCGGGCTATGACCACATTAGAGCCGGGAGAGGAGTGGGCGCTGAAGCCTGAACAGGTGGGTGATAATCCCTATTTGTGGACGCCGGGCATTAAATACGGTAGCCGCGAGGGGGGCTATTCCCACATGACAGAATTTTTTGGGCCTCTGCTTTGTGTTATGCGGGCGGAAAATATGGATCACGCAATTTCTATTGTTAATGCAACTGGCTACGGGCTTACCTCGGCTTTGGAAAGTCTGGATCCCCGGGAGCAGGAAAAATGGAAAAGCAGCATCAGGGCAGGTAATCTCTATATCAATCGTGGCAGCACAGGCGCTATTGTGCTGCGTCAGCCTTTCGGTGGTATGGGTAAGTCCGCCCTCGGGAGTGGTATCAAGGCCGGTGGCCCCAATTATGTAAGCCAGTTCATGACCTTGGAAGAAAAGGGCTGGCCCCGGACAGGATCTTTAGACGCGGATCACAGTCTGCTGCGATTATCTCAGGATCTGGAACTGAAGGCAAAATGGGGCGGTATGGAGGAATGCAAGGAAGATATACTACAATTTTCCCGTGCGGTGCCAAGTTACCTGTACTGGTGGCAGGAGGAATTTTCCAGAGAAAAAGATTATTTCCGTCTTCGCGGGCAGGATAACCTTGTTCGTTATCTTCCTGTGGGTAAAACCGTAATCCGTATTCATGCCCGGGACAGTCTCTTTGATATTTTGGCCAGGGTTGCGGCCTGCCGTGTGGTGGGCGCACCCTTTGAGCTTAGCGCGGAGCCGGGCTGCCAAAATGCGGCATTGAAATATCTGGAAACCCACTGGGGAAAACAGCTTCTTGAAGGCGTCCGCCCCTGTATGGAAAGTGACAGATCCCTTGCTGCCCGCATACCTTTTCTGGACCGTATCCGTTATGCGGCGGAAGACAGAGTACCGCGCATGCTGCTGGAAAGGGCTGCCGAAACGGGTTTTTATGTGGCGAGAACCCCGGTTCTTATGGAAGGCCGCATTGAGCTTCTGCAATATCTTCGGGAACAGAGCATCTGCCATACCTACCACCGTTACGGCAACCTTGGCGAACGGGGATTGCTGTAGCGCTTTCATTACTGGAAACGGTTTGTTTGACAGCAAGACTTGACGAAACAGGGCTTTCTCAGAGAAGGGAGGCCCTGATGCCTGGATTTTTTAATGTTGGCACTCCTGTTGCTGTAAAATAAAGTGTATCCACCCGATGCCACAGACTCAGCAGGCTTGTCTGGAGGTTCGCAGTCTCTTTTTTTTACCGTAAAAAAAGCGTGCAGAATTTTTGTTTTCTGCCGCACGGGTGGCCAAGCCTGCGGCTGTGTGGATTCATGGCTGGCAGGCTTGGCTATGGCCTTTTAGGCTGGCCTGTCAGTTTTTGATGGCCGGTGCAGCGGGTAAGATTCAGGCTGCTGCCGTAAGATTGCGTAGGTCCCCGGGGCGGATCAATCCGGCTTCCACGGCGGTGCGGACCAGCTCTTCCCGGAAATCCGGGTGGGCAATGGTGATGAGGGCTTTGGCCCTTTCGGATATGCTTTTCAGGGAAAGATCGGCAATGCCGAACTCCGTGACAATGTACTGCACGTCACTGCGGGGGGTGGTGATGGCTGTTCCGGGAGCAAGGGACAGCTGAATCCGGGAAAGGGTGTTTTTTTTAGCTGTTGATTTGAGGGCGAGGAAGGATTTACCGCCCTTTGAGAGCTGGGCACCCCTTACAAAATCCAGCTGGCCGCCTGTGCCGCTGTACTGCTCAAAACCAAGGGACTCCGAGGCCACCTGCCCGGTGAGATCCACGGCCAGGGCATTGTTCACGGAAATGAAGTTGCTGTGCTGCCCGATGCGCCATGCATTGTTCACATAGCGGGTGGGATGCATTTCCACCACGCCGCTTCTGGCCATAAAGTCATAGTCTTTTTTCCTGCCTACACAGAAAGAACAGATAATTTTACCCGGATGCAGCTCTTTGTGTACACCGGTGATGACACCTTGTTCATAGAGATTCACCATGGAGGGGGTCAGCACTTCTGTGTGAATGCCAAGATCCTTTTTGTCGTAGAGCCTGTCTCCCACCGCATTGGCCAGTCTGCCGATACCCAGTTGCAGTGTGGCACCGTCCGGAATCAAAGGCGCAATGTGGCCTGCAATGGCTTTTTCCTCTGCATCCGCAGGCATGTCAGGCAGTTCAAAAAGATCCCTGTCCACTTCGCAGAGCATGTCCACATCATTCAGATGCACAAGCACTTCCGGCCCGCTTACCATGGGAACCTTCGGGTTGACCTGTACCACAATGTTCTTTGCCGTCTTAGCGGTGGCCGTTCCTACCATGGGAGCACAGGGACCTATACCCATGAAGCCCTTTGCATCCGGGGGAGACACCTCAAGGAAAATGGTGTCAAAGTGATGGCTTTCAAAAAAATCGGATAATCGGCTGAAATGGACACTGACGGGTGTGATGATGCCGGAGGGCATGCACATGCGTTCTACCGGACCCATGAAGGGGCAGTGATAGTAGATACGGCCCGGCTGATCCGGTCCGAGAAAGTCCGGAAGATGGACCAGCATGGCGGAATACAGCTGCACATCCTGGATGTCCTTTCTTGCGGAAAGGGTATTGATGAGCTCCAGTGGGAAGCTTGCTGTGGGGCCTGCGGCTATTTTGTCACCGGACTGTACGTGGGCAACACACTCTTCCGGGCTTCTTCGTTTGGATTGATACAGCTCCTGCATGGTCATGGTTTTCTCCCTGGCGATATGGGGTGCTTGTATGTGTTTCATCAGGCCTTATTCATATCAAGGCATATCAAGGATTGTGCCAGTATGATTTTATTAATAAAATCAATTCTTGTGTCGATGGCGAAGAGGATGTATGACGATATATCGTTTTTTAAGTAACGAATATTCGTGAAGGGTATGATATATCGTGAGGATAAGTCATGAACATTTCCGCGAAGTGACCCGCCGTATTTGTGGCCGTCTGGATCTGGATCAGGCCCTTTATGATGCTTTTTTATACATGAAGGATCTCCTGCCGCTGGATGCCCTCTTCATCACCCTCTATGAGTACGAAAAAAGACGTTCACGGGTCATTGCCCTTGCCTATGAGGGAGGTGGAATTCTTCTGGATGAAAGTTTTCCCCTTTCCGATGCCGCATGGGAGGCCATCCGATCATGGCAGGCCCGGTCCCGTTCCGATACCACTCCATGGATACGGGACCATACCCATCCCATTAACCGGGAGATTCTGCGCACTGTGCGTTCCGGAGTGGCTGCCCTGCAGCAGATGGAAATAGGGGATTTCTGCAGCATGACCTGTGCCCTGCGCATTCAGAAAACCCTCATCGGCAACCTGACCTTTGGTGCCCTTGGAGCCAATCATTATAAAGACAGCCATGCGGCTCTGGTGAGAGATCTCAATGAACCCTTTGCCATCGCCCTGTCCAATGCCCTGCGTTATATGGATCTGCTTCGGGACCATAAGGCCCTGCAGCTGGATGCCCGTCGTATGATGGGCAGTGTGATGGTGGGATCAGACAGCGGACTGAAGGAAGTCCGTCGGCTCGTGGCTCATGTGGCTCCCACGGACAGCCCTGTGCTGCTTCTGGGCGAAACGGGTACGGGAAAGGAAGTGGTGGCTTCGGAAATCCATTCCCTTTCCCGCAGATCCCAGGGGCCGCTGATCCGGGTCAATTGCGGCGCCATTCCGGAAACCCTTATAGACTCTGAACTTTTCGGTCATGAAAAGGGTGCCTTTACCGGTGCAATGGAAACCATGCCGGGACGATTTGAGCGAGCCGATGGCGGAACCCTTTTTCTGGATGAGATTGGGGAACTCCCGTTCAGTGCCCAGGTGAAGCTGCTCCGTGTGCTCCAGAGCGGGGAGTTTGAAAGGGTGGGGGGGGCCAGATCCATGAGGGCCAGTGTGCGCATTGTGGCCGCCACCCACAGGAATCTGGAAGCCATGATTCCTGTGGGCGGGTTCCGCCGGGACCTCTGGTATCGCCTGAATGTTTTTCCCATTCCCATCCCACCACTCAGGGAAAGAAAGCAGGATATACCTGCCATGGTGCACCATTTCATCCGGATGAAATGTGAAGAGATGAATCTTCCCTATCGTCCCGATATTACCCCCGGAGGGCTGGACGGGCTGATGGCCTATGACTGGCCGGGTAATGTGCGGGAGCTGCAGAATGTGGTGGAGCGTGCCCTGATTCTCTGTCAGGGAAGACCCCTTTCCTTTCCCCTTCTGCCGGACAGGGGAAAGGAGGCTGTCGGGGAGCGTGGGGATCGCTTTACGGAGAACCGGACGCTGGATGGGGTGATGGCTGAGCATATTCGCGCTGTTTTGCGGGAAACCGGCGGCATCATTGCCGGTGAAAAGGGAGCTGCTGCTATTCTGGGGCTGCACCCCAATACCCTTCGCAGTCGCATGAAAAAGCTGGGGCTGTTTTGATCCGGGAAGCATGGGGACTGGAAAGGCTTTTATGGATAAAAATAAACGGTGCTGGTGGAGAAGGATGGGCTCGTAATTTATAGTGCTGAATGAGGACCTGTCTTCAAAGCCGAATTCAGACCAAAGTGGAAGCAGGCTGAACCAATGACAGCTAAGATCGGGCCAATTTTTTCTATCGCGTGGCAATTCGCCTGAATTGCTTGAGTCTGTTAAAAAACCATTGGATTTTATGTTGTTTTTTGTAAAGGTGGCGATCCCAGGCACGAGGAGATTTTCGATTCCGCCTTGAGGAATGATCGTCTCCGCACCGGACTGTCGGATCCGGCAAACAATTTCATGAGAATCATAGCCCTTATCGCTTAACCAGAACCGAGGCGGAGTCCCTTCAAGCCGTTGGATCGCTGGCGTAGGGTCATGGATATTGCCAGCAGAGGTCTGTCAACGGACAGGTAGTCCCAAAACGTCTACAACGGCGTGGATGTTGGTGGTACATCCGCCTCTGGATCGTCCGGGTTGCTGATGTTGCTGGCTTCTGCGGCATGCTGATGTACCCGGATATAGGTGATGTCAATCCTGTGATATTCATCATCAGGCTCCATCGAAACGTTTTTAAGGACATCCGCCCAGCGCCCTTTTTGACCAGCGGGAAAAACGTGTGCAGAGAGTTTCCCGTGTGCCGTAATACTCAGGTAAATCCCGCCGGGACTCCGGTTCGCATCACCCAGAGGATCGCGTTAACGATAAGACGATTGTTTTTTGATGGTCTTCCACGCTGTCCTTTTTCCGGAGGCAGAAGAACTTTAATCAGGGCCCATTCTCTGCCAGTGAGTTCCATTCGTTTTTTCATGAAACTCTCCGTAAAGAAATTCGTGTCTATAAGCAATGTTTACGTTTGAAGACAGGCCCTAGCCCTTGTCTTTTTTGTGGTGAACAGTGCGGCAGAATATGTGGTGACTACGGGCATGCCTGTGGCGTCTATGGGTATGACTCCATACGATACTGTGTTTTTTTAAACTGATTCATGGCTTGCCGGCCTTGTGTCCTTCTGGCCGATAAATGTTGTTGGCTCTTTCGTAGGGAATACCCATTTTTTTCATCCGGCTCCGCAGTGTGCTTGGATGGAGTCCCAGCCTTTCGGCTGCACCGTCAGGGCCACTAACACGGCCATGGCTTTTTTTCAGAACGGTACGGATGTGCATTTCCATGGCAGCATCCAGGTTTTCATTCGTTTCCGATTCACAGGGAAAGGGCATGGCTGAGAGACAATGGTGATCGGCCATTAGGTTGCCGAAATGCAATGGTCTTCCTTCCGAAAGAATCAGAGCCCTTTCAACGATATTCTGCAACTCCCGCACATTGCCCGGCCAGGTATAGGACAGGAGTTTTTTCATTTCTCCGGGTTCGGTACCAGGCCGGAAGGGGAGGTTCATCTCTTCACATTTCATCCGGATGAAATGATGCACCATGGCTGGTATATCCTGCTTTCTTTCCCGCAGTGATGGGATCCGTATGGGGAAGACGGCCAGCCTGTACCATAAATCTTCCCTGAAACGTCCTTCTTTTACCATGGCCGGGAGATTGCGATGGGTGGCTGCAATGATGCGGGCATTGGAGTGAAGGGATCTTCCCCCACCGACGCGCTCAAATTCTCCGTTCTGGAGAACCCGCAGAAGCTTTGCCTGGGCTGCAAGGGGCAGTTCTCCGATCTCATCCAGAAAAAGGGTTCCGCCGCTGGCCCTTTCAAAACGGCCCGCTCTGGTTTCCAGGGCACCGGTAAAGGCCCCCTTTTCATGGCCGAAAAGCTCAGAATCCATGAGGGATTCGGGAATGGCACCGCAGTTGAGGCGAATGAAAGGTGCTTTGGCTCTCTGGGAGGCATTGTGGATCTGTGCCGCCACCACTTCTTTGCCAGTACCCGTTTCTCCCAGAAGCAGTATGGGAGTTTCTTTTCTGGCGACCTGATCCATAAGATGCGTGACTCCCCTAAGGCCGCCTTCTGCGCCGATCATGGTGTCCCCGCTGATTTTAATGGCATCCCGCTGCAGGGCTTTATGATCCCGGACCAGATCCATGTAGCGCAGGGCATTGGACAGGGCGATGGCAAAAGGTTCATTGATTTCTTTAATGATATCGGCATGGGAGGTTGTGTAGTGATGCTGCCCTTCAGCTATGAATGTCAGGTTGCCTACAATGGTTCGTTTCAGGGTGAGGGCACAGGTGATGGAGCAGAATTCTTCCATGGCTCTGGCTTTGACGGAAGGGGTGTGCATGCGTGCAATCCTGAGCGTTTCCTGATTGAGGGGATGGGTATGGTTGCGGATCCAGGGAATGGTGCCGGATCGTGATTCTTCCAGCCATTTGAAAATGGTTTCCCATGCGACTGCAGACAGGGGAAAAGACTCGTCCAGCAGATAACCACAGTGTTCATCGCTGATGCCGATCACCCTTGCCATCCGTTGAACCGGTTCATAAATAGATACGGCAATGCCGTCTAGGGGCATAATTTTTTGCAGATAGAGAAAGACTTCGTGAAGGGCTTCATCAAAGTCCAGGCTTCCGCAGATACGGCGGGTAACATGACGAAAGAGCTGTTCTTTCATTTGATTTCTCCTGTTCTGCAATCCTAGGCTTTTATGGTGCTATATATCACACTTTTATTCGAAATAACGCAGTTCTGAATGTGTTATTTAGTATTTTGTTTGTGAGTCTCGCTTAAAGCCTTGAATTTATTTTGTATGTAGCGTTGGCACCTTTTTTGGATACATGTTCTGTTTAAATGAACTTTCCATCCGAAAAGGAGGCGGTTTCTATGGATACCTGGAAAACAATATATCAGGAAAAAAAGAGATCTCTGGCAGAATCTGTTTCTTTGGTAAAAAGTGGTCATAGGGTGGGGGTATCTCCATCGGCAAGTTTTCCCCTCGAAATGATCAATGCCCTTTCCGCAAGGGATGATCTCGAAGGGGTCCGGCTGGATTCAGGTCTGCTGCTTTTTCCCCCGGATTTTCTGAGGCCGGATCAGTCAGGAAGAATAGATTACCATGCTTTTTTTATGGGACCTCTGGAGCGTATGGCTTTAAAGGCGGGGCTCCTGGAGCCTGCCAGCATTCACTTCAGTCAGTTGCATGAAGCCTTTCCTGAAGGAAGTCTGGATGCCGCCATTCTTGAAGTCTCTTCTCCGGATGCCTTTGGTTATATGGGCCTCGGTCCGGTGGGGGTTCTTTGCGGCAGATCCATGATCAGGGCGGCGCAGAAGGTCATTGTTCAGGTGAACTCGAAAGTCCCGCGCCTTTATGGCTCTCAGGCCCGGATTCATATTTCTGAAGTGGATGCACTAAGTGAGGTGGAGCGTCCTCTCTTTGGTGTACCTGCTTCCATGCCAGGAGACACGGATGCATCCATAGCCCGAATGATTGCTGAACGAATTCCGAATGGTGCGACCCTGCAGCTGGGTATCGGTGAGCTGGCAGGAGCCATTGGAAATTATCTGGACGGCCATAGGGACTTGGGGATTCATTCGGAAATGCTGACGCCCTCTATCATCCGTCTCTTTGAAAAGGGTGTGATAACAGGGGAAAAAAAGACACTGCATCCGAGGGAGATGGTGGTGGGTTTTTGTATTGCTTCACAGAAAGACTATGAATTTTTAGATGATAACCCGGCGGTGGCGTTTCACCCCGTATCCTATGTCAATAATCCGGATATTATCGGGGCTCATAAAAATTTTGTGTCGGTGAATAATGCTCTGTCCATGGATCTCACCGGTCAGGTATCCAGTGAGTCGGTAGGATACAGACAGTTCTCGGGTACAGGAGGCCAGTTGGATTTTGTGAGGGGAGCAGGCAGATCTGATGGTGGCATGAGTTTCATTGCCATGCATTCCACCCTGGATACTGGCAAGGGTCGGGTTTCAAGGATCCGGACCAGCCTGGAACCGGGTACAGCCATCACCACACCGAGAAGCGATGTTCACTATGTGGTGACGGAGTACGGAATTGCTGATTTGAAAAATAAAAGCATTCCGGAGAGGGTGACAGCCCTGATCGGGATTGCCCATCCGGACTTCAGAGAATCACTGGCCAAAGAAGCTGTGGATGTGGGATTGATCCGACCGGCTTTTTTACGAAGAATGAATGAAGCAGCCTGAACAGAAGAAAAGAAAATGAAAAACAAGAGGGGACACGGCCTAGACCGAATCCCCTCTTTATTCGTATGCTGTATCCGGAAAACTTCTGGCCTCCCGGATTCTTACATCTTATTCACCGCAGACACTTTTGGGGTCTGCCATGAGTTTAAGTGCCTGATAGCGCTTGTTGTAGTCTGCTTCAATGGCGGCCCTGAGTTTTTTGGATTCTTCAGGGAAGCTTCTTTCCAGCAG
>NZ_JAPFPW010000030.1 GCF_026155325.1 Desulfobotulus pelophilus
GTTTGGCCTCAAGTTGCTCAATGCGTTTTTGCTCGGCCCTGTTCTTGGCGGAGTCGGATTTTTCGAAAACGGCAGCCCCGTTCTCAAAAAACTCTTTCTGCCAACGATAGAAAACCGTGGGCTGCAGATCGTATTCATCACATACATCAGAGACTGCAACACGGTCAACAAGGTGCCGCTTGAGAATGGTGACCTTCTCCTGAGCCGAGTAATTATGCCGCTTTTTTCGCATGGTGAATTCCTCCGTTCGCGTAGTCTAACTCAAACATCGGGATTCTCCAATTCACGCTGAACCAAAACAGAGTAAAGTGCGCAATGTTATTTTTGATACCACATAGTCCAAATCAGTAAGGAGTCTGCTGAAACTGTGTTGATTTTTGATCTTAGGTGCTGTAATCAAAATAAGCCTCTTTTTTTTAGTGGATTTGGTTGCTTAGGTAATAATCTTATACACTACATTAAGGGGCATTTCTATATAAAAGCTTGCTGTTTTTAAATTTTATATTTTAAAATAAAGTATTTACGCCAAATCTGAAGTTTGAGCCAGTAATTTAAACTGACCCAGCTGGCATGAATCGTTGGGATTGTATCAATCAAAAATCAGGAGATTGCTTCATGAAACATGTTGTGGAGGAGGTGGAGGGTCTGTACCGGATTATTGCTCTGCAGCCGTTCAGAAAAACACCGGGCGTGGTCTTCGATATTCTTCCCCATTCCGCTATCCCGGATATTCATTCCATGGACAGGGTGATGCATACGGGTGGAGCATTGTCTCCGGGGCCTGTGGGCGACGTGGAAAGGCCTTGGTACATGCACACCCATCAGGCGGATAATCTTATGGTGCTGTACGGGGAAAGGACCGTGGATATCTACTCAGTGGATCATGGCAGAGTGGAAACCTTTGTGGTGACTCCAGACAGAATCATAAAAAATGGGGAGCTGATTCATGACGGCGGTGGAATGCTGGTCTGGCCAGTCAATGTGTTTCACAGAATCCGAAGTGGCGTGGGTGGATCGGCCTCTCTCAATCTTGCCGTCCATTATGAAGGTTTTTCTGTTCGTACCAATTTCAATATCTATGACCTGAACACGGTAACCGGTGAATATCGTGTGCTCCGTGAGGGCTTCATGGATCAGATGGCCTGATGCTCCATCCCATAGGTGCTGATGATGGTAGTATGGTATAGGTGTTTCAGGAGGCAGGCGGTGGCCCAAAGGCTATTTCCCAACGTCCTGGCCCCCGGGCTGGTTCCTGCTGGGGCAGGGAGGATTTTTCGCTTGTATGACCACAGCCTTGCCTGAAAATTTGAATAAGCTTTTTTTTCCAGATACCGTCTTCCAAAGCTCTGGACCGCCACAGGGCGCCATGGCGGATTTTTTTTTCAAACAGTTCCCATGCGGCCAGATGGTCAAAGACAGGCCAGCGTTTTCCTGCCTGAAAGAGAAAGGCAAGGTTGCCTGCGGCAAGGAGACTTTTCATCCCTTTTTCATAGTCAAACTGCCGCCAGTGGCAGCCTGCATAAAAAAGAAATTCGGCGTTTCCCAGCAGACTCAGGCTCTTCTGCCCTTCCTTGAAGTCAAAGGATTTCCACTCTGTCCCCGCATAGTAGATACGGCGGCTGTCTTTGCAGTCACTAAGGGTTTTTAGTCCGATTTTTGCATCAAAAGATCGCCAGGCTCTGCCAGCTCTGTAGGTGAATTCGCTGTCTTTGAGTTCCATGAGGCCACACTGTGCTTTGTCCAGATCAATCCGTGGCCAGTACAGGCCTGCCCGGTAGAGAAAGTCTGCGTTGCGGGTGGAAGTGAGTAATTTGAGGAGGGTGTCTGTATCTTCAAGACCCCACTCCAATCCTGCATGGAAAAGGGTTTCGGCATCCGGGGAATTCCTGAGGGTCTGTAAGCCTTTTTCCGGCGAAATCTGTCTCTTCATCACGGCTCTGTGAAGCTTTTCATGTTTCATGCGTGCTGGCTTTCTGCAGGTATGGCCATTACCTTGCCAAAGGGCGGTTCAAAGGGTTCTTTTCGGCTGGAGGAGATGAGCCAGAGTGTGGATGCGTAGGGGTGTAGCCTGCCCATGTCGTGGATGTAGCCGTCTGTGATTACCACAAGCAGTTCCCTGTGTTTTTTCATGTAGGTATTGAAAAGAGGGGCAAAGAAGGTTGTGCCGGAATTCCCGGTTTCCAGATGTTTCCAGTCCCCTTTTCTGTAGAAGTAGGGTCTGCTGAGATCCTGCTGTTTTTCCAGTTTGTTTTGGCGGATTCGTGGAACAAATACCCTTTCATCCACACAGAGCAGGTTGACCCGGTAGCGATTCAGCATGCCTTCAATAACCCCGAAGGCTTTTGCCATTTCGCCGGGAGCTGTGGTCATGGAAGAGGATACGTCCACACAGACGGTAAGCAATTCCTTTTCCCGGAACATGCGGCCACTGGAGTAGATCCCATGGGGCAGATAACGTCGGTTGAAGCGGGTTCGGGTATATTCCCATTCATTGGAGTGGGTGTTGCGGTCCAGAATACTTCGGAGTCTCCGTTCCCATGGGGGGTTCTGAAAACGGGTGATGGCTGTCATCATACGGCTCAGTGTTTCAAAAACCCTGTCTTCCGGAGTCATGGGGTCGTTTTTGGCAAGATCCATGACTTTGCGAAGCTGGGCCTGGAGCTGTCGCTTTTCCATGGTGCCCAGAAAAAGGTGGGTGCCCGTGGGCAGGGCTTCGCCTTTTTTGTCCACAAGGCAGAGACCTTCCGGAATGAGCCCCTTATCTTCGGAGCTTTGATTTTCCTCTTCATCCGTATAATGAACCATGCCCTTATCCGGTATTTTGTTTCGGGGTGGTTTTTTCAGATCCCGGAACATGTCACGTATGGCATCACTGAAGATCCTCAGAGATTCCGGACCCCGTCTGCCAAACCAGTGATAGACCATTTCCCATGTGGGATCTTTTTCTCCTGTTTCCTCGAAAAACGCATCGGGTATACCCGGTATATCCTCCGGAATTATGAGACTGGACGCACTACCGTCCGATGATGAGAAAAAACGATCGGACCGGTTGCGCAGAAAACTGTTGATTACCATGTCCTGGGCAAGGTTCTGCAGATAGGGCTCATGGTCTTTGAGTTGTCTGTGATCATGACCGTTGACGATATGAAGCAGTTCATGCACCAGAAGGGTTTTGAGAATGTCTTTGTTCTGGGTTGCCACGAAGTCAGGATTATACAGCAGTACGGGCCTCATGCTGTCCATGGAAAGGGCCAGTGTCGGGACTGTGCTGGTTTGCGTAAACTGGACGCTCTGATAAAAATAGGATGTAAAGCGGCTTTGCTTCCATAGTTCTTCCAGCACTGCCTCCCATGCGGAGTGGAGAACGGGCCTCATGACAGCAGAGCCTCGATGGAAAGGCGGATTTTTTCTGCCTCACCTTCCGGTCGGATGCTGGTAAGCGCTCCGGGTACCAGGGTTAGAAGACCACACTCCCGGATCAGAAGATGGCAGAAGGCAATCCTGCTGTCACTGCGGCAGGTGGCGATAAAGCAGAGAAGATGGCCAAGCTGGATGAGGTCCTCCTTGCCCGGTATACCCTGTTGGGCCATGAGTTGTTCCCTCAGGTGGGAGATGGCACCGGTCATGGCCCATAACAGATCTTCCGTGAGGATTTCTTCTTTGCGCGCAGATTCCAGTTTCCCCCTGTTGCCTGTCAGGATGTCTGATGTGCTGATCTGCCGGGGGTGGGTGAGCTGGCGGATAAAGTCAAAGCAGGCAAGGTCGCCTATCAGAGATATCATGAGTTTTTCAAGGCTGTTGCGTTCTGTCTCCCTGAGGCGGTTCGCCAGATCTTTTTCGGACTTGATGCCGTAGGCTGTGATCAGGGCCTGGGAAACCTGATGCCATCCGCGGGGGTTGGGATGGATGCGGTGTTCATCCCAGAGTTTTTCAGGGAAAAGGGAAATATAACGGAGAATGGCGGGGTGCACTTCTCTCGCTGCAGCCCAGCGGAGCCAGTCTATGGCTCTGGGCTTCAGGTGAAAGAGGGCGAGCCTGCCGTCAAGCGCCGCATCATCAAAGTCTGTGATGGTGGTACTGTCTTCTTCTCCGAGGTTTCCGGCCAGTACGATGGCAGTTCTGTCCGGTAGCAGATGCTCTCCGCAACGGCCTTCGGTTATGATCTGAAACAGGGTCTGGATAACTGTGGGATGGGCCCGGTTGGCTTCATCCAGAAACCACAGTATGCCTTCGTGCTCTTCGGGAACCCTTTCCGGGGGAATAAAGCGGGGCCGAAAGTAGATCATGCGCTGATTCTCGTGGTCGGGAACGGGATAGCCTCCGAGGTCGATATTTTCCTTGAAGGCAAGGCGCGTATCGATAAAAAGAAAATTCTTACGTTCTGCTGCCTGTCGGACCACGGAGCTTTTGCCAATACCGGGGTGTCCGACAATCTTGATGGCATAATTCAGCCTGCCTGCGGCATCAAGGTAATGGTCCAGAATGTCATCGAGCTCTTTAATGTGGATATCTACGGGTTCTTTCTGCATGCGGCCTCCATGGTATTTCAAATAGTGAAATGATAGGACGCAAAATAAAAAAGGCAAGAAAAAAATCCCCGGACCATGGGATTGATCCGGGGAGCTGACAGGAAAAGGCGGGATGCTAAGGGGGCTGAGGATGTATCAGGATAGGGCCTTGGCTATCCTTCCCATGGCTGCTTCTACCTGCTCTTTGGAATTAAAAGCGGATATCCGGATATAGCCTTCGCCGCAGCGGCCGAAACCGGCACCCGGAGTGCAGACCACACCTGCCTTGAGAAGTCTGTCAAAGAACTCCCACGAATCACTGCGGCCGTCCACCCATATATAAGGTGAGTTGTCACCGCCTACACAATCAAAACCGAGTTCTGCCATTGCCTTGCGGATAATGGCGGCATTTTCCAGATATCCTTTTATCAGTTCTTTGACCTGAATCTTTCCTTCCGGGCTGTAAACAGCTTCGGCAGCTTTCTGGATGGGATAGGAAACGCCATTGAATTTGGTGGAGTGACGTCGATTCCAGAGCCCATGGAGAAAGTAAGAGTCTCCGTTTTCATCAAAGACCCTGCAGTCCTTGGGAACAACCGTAAAGGCGCAGCGGGTACCGGTAAAACCTGCGGTTTTGGAAAAACTTCGGAATTCCACGGCCACTTCCCGGGCACCGGGGATTTCATAGATGGAGTGGGGAATATCCGGGTCCGTAATAAAGGCTTCATAGGCAGCGTCAAATAGAATGAGGGCTTTTTCCCTGCGGGCGTAATCCACCCACTCCTGCAGCTGGCTTCTGGTGGCTGTGGCACCAGTGGGGTTATTGGGATAGCAGAGATAAATAAGGTCCACAGACTGGGCGGGTATGGAGGGAACAAAGCCGTTTTCCTTGGTGCTGTCCAGATAAACGATACCCTGATAGCGACCTTCCAGGAACTCGCCGGTCCTTCCGGCCATGATATTGGTGTCGAGATAGACAGGATAAACAGGATCCGGGATGGCTACGCGGATGTCCGTGGCAAAGAGTTCCTGGAAGTTGCCGGTATCGCACTTGGCACCGTCACTGACAAAGATTTCATCCGGGTCAATGGCACACCCTCTGGATTGAAAATCGTTGGCAGCAATGGCCTCCCGCAGAAAGGCATAGCCCTGCTCGGGTCCGTAGCCTTTGAAACTCTGATCCATGGACATCTCATCCACGGCTTTATGCAGGGCCTGGACGCAGGCCTGGGGGAGCGCGCGGGTGACATCTCCGATGCCCAGCCGGATGACAGGCGTTCCGGGGTTGTTTTCCTGAAATGCCGTAACTCTTTTGGCAATGTCGGAAAAAAGGTAGGAGGCTTTCAGTTTTTTGTAATGGCTGTTCATCCGTATCATGGCTGATGGTCCTTTACTGGTCGTTGGCTGATGACGGGCGGTGGGGAGCTGCTGGCACCGGGCGTCGTGTTCAGAGGATATTGGTGTTCACTTTTTGGGGTAGAAATGAAAAAATGTGACTAATTTACATTGTCAAAACATATTTCATGGAGAAAGCTGTGAGGGGATCGTCTTGGCTGACGAACCGTTTTCTTTTATCACCTCCATTACTTTTATCGTAAGGTTTTTTCTCTGTCAATCAGACATATATTCTGTTTTTTAGTTTTTATGCCGACTTTATTTCTGCCTTGGTGTGGTTTTGCCACCCTTTATGGAAAAAAGGCATGGAGAAAAAACCGATGCCCTTTTCAATGATGATGATTTGTTTTACAAATGGTTTCTTGATTTGGTATTGACACAGGCTTTGGAATAAGGGAGAAGAAATGGCAATAGTGTAAATAGTGGCTGGTCAGAAATCAGGCTTCTCTGTAAGAGTTCGAAGCTGAGAAGCGTAACCCCCTGATGAATATGGATGTATTGTAAGATTACAGCCTGAAGTTCTTTGGTGGCATCCTTAGTGTAAGGTGCAGCCAGAGCAGAACAAAAGCTGATTTTCTGAACTGGCACTACATATCTGGTGGCCTGTTACTGCAAAACCCAAAACAGGTTACCACCGATTTCGGACTTCCTCACGGCATTAGCTGTGACCGCCCGTCACAGAAGAGTTCCTGCTGTCATGGGAAACCGGGGGAAGAATGTTTCTGAGGAAAAACAAAACGGAGGAAATGCACAAATGGCGGAAGAAGCAGTCAAGATAGAGAAGAAGTCGGGCAGCTTCTTCATCGATAAGGTGAAGGAGATTCTGCCGGAGGGCGGAAACCTCAATGCCTGCCTGACTTGCGGTCTCTGTGCTTCCGGCTGCCCGGCCACAGGGCTTCGGGATATGGACCCCCGGAAGTTTCTGAGAATGGCCGCGCTGGGCATGGATGAGGAAATCAGGCAGAGTGAATGGGTGTGGATGTGCAGCATGTGTACGCGGTGCATGTATGCCTGCCCCATGCAGATCAATATCCCGCAGCTGGTGTTCAATGCCAGAAAGTTGACTCCCAGAGAAGAAAGACCCAAGGGTATTCTTGCTTCCTGTGACATGGCCATGAAGAATCCCACCCTGAGCGCCATGGGTACCACCCAGGAAGATTTTGAGTTTGTGGTGCAGGATATTCTGGATGAAGTGAGGGAAGAGCAGCCTGAATGGGAAGAAAGAGATCTACAGGCTCCCATCGACAAGCAGGGCGCCTATTTTTTTCTCAATCAGAACTCCCGTGAACCCATGGTCGAGCCTGAGGAAATGGTGCCCCTCTGGAAGATTCTGAATCTTGTGGGTGCGGACTGGACCTATGGTTCCACTGGCTGGGCCGGTGAGAATTACTGTCTTTTCCTTGCCGATGATCCTTCCTGGGAAAAGCATACAAGGGGGACGCTGGGCAAGGCCGATGAACTGGGGTGCAAGGTTTTCCTCAACACTGAATGAGGGCACGTTACCTTCTCTGTCCTGGCAGGACAGAAAAAGTTCAATGTGGACACCAACGTAGAAAAAATCGAAAATATCTACAACTACTACGCAGACTGGATTCGTGAAGGCAAGCTTCCCGTCAACTCAGACTGGAACAAGGAGCTTGGAATCAAGTTCACGGTGCAGGATCCCTGTCAGATTATCCGCAAGACCTTTGGCGACAGGGCTGCGGACAACCTCCGTTTTGTTGTCAAATCCTGTGTGGGCGAAGAAAACTTCATTGATATGTATCCCAACAAGTCCAATAATTTCTGTTGCGGCGGGGGTGGAGGCTATCTCCAGAGCGGATATAAGGAAGAGCGCCTGCAGTACGGAAAAATGAAGGATTCCCAGATTCAGGCCACGGGTGCCACCTACTGTATTGCGGGGTGTCACAACTGTCACGCCCAGA
This sequence comes from Desulfobotulus pelophilus, assembly GCF_026155325.1. Classification (NCBI taxonomy): domain Bacteria; kingdom Pseudomonadati; phylum Thermodesulfobacteriota; class Desulfobacteria; order Desulfobacterales; family Desulfobacteraceae; genus Desulfobotulus; species Desulfobotulus pelophilus. The sequence continues at coordinate 7,829 of NZ_JAPFPW010000030.1, forward strand.
TCCATGAGCTGAGTGAGCACTATGGTGCCCATTACCATGTGGTGCATTTGTGGACCATCATCTGTCTTTCTCTGGGAATTCTTGCACCCAGTGAAAGAACCTATCTGGGACCGGAGCTTCAGGAAGTTAACCTTCCCAAAACTGAGGAAGATGACGAATAGGCTGAGTTGAACTGTACGAATAATCATAAACCCCCGGCCATTCTTACGCAAAGAATGGTCGGGGGTTTTGTTTATGATCGGGGCAGTGCTGTGTTGGCTCTGCTTGATCCCTTTATGGCGAGCTCTTGTTCAGAGACCATTGGAGGCTCGGATAATTTCCCAGGCTTCCTCTGCCGTACTGACATACTGGAAGAGGGAAAGATCCGATTGGGAGATGGTTCCCTGTTCAACAAGATAGTCAAAATTGATGAGGTTATGCCAAAACTCTTTTCCGAAAAGAAGAACGGGGAGTTTTTCCATTTTTCCGGTCTGAATGAGGGTTAAGGCTTCAAACAGCTCATCCAGGGTTCCGAAACCACCGGGAAAGGCCACCAGAGCCTTGGCCCGCATGAGAAAATGCATTTTTCTTATGGCAAAGTAGTGGAACTGAAAACAGAGTTCCGGTGTGATATATTCGTTAGGTGCCTGTTCAAAAGGCAGGACAATGTTGAGACCGATGCTTTTGGCATTGACATCATGGGCTCCCCGATTAGCTGCTTCCATAATGCCACCGCCACCGCCTGTAATGACAACGTGACGGTTGGGACCTGTGTTTTCTGAAACAAGACGGGCAAGTTTCCTTGCTTCATCGTAGTAACGGCTCATTTCAAGGGCACGTTCTGTCTGTTTGAGTGTTTGGACGCGGTTTCTGTCTTCCGGATCCTGAGCCAGCTGACGTCTGGCTTCCTCCATGGTGCTAAGGGCTGTTTGCGGATCCGGAAGGCGGGCGCTGCCAAAAATAACGATGGTTGATTCGATACCCTCTTCTGTGAGAACAATTTCAGGTTTCATCATTTCGAGCTGGAGCCGTACAGGCCGCAGGCTGCTTCGGACCAGCAGGTCTTCATCAAGAAAGGCCAGTCGGTAAGCCGGTGAAAGGGTTTGCTCCGTTTCTTCAATCTGCTGGGCGCGTTTGGCATCCATGTCTGCGGAGGGGAAGGCTCCACGGGGATACTGCATTACACTCATTGTTGTCTCCCTGGGTCTGAATATCCTGTTTAGGGTCTTTGCCCAAGAATTCATTATACCCGTGAATATGGGAAAAAACAGTGCTTTTTATATGCTTAGTTTTTTTCGTTTGTCCCGGCCTTTGATTTCTGTTTGAAAAAATGAATTTTTTCATCCAGAACTCTGAGGTGTGTCATGGTTTCTTTGAGCATACGTTCTACTTTTTCTCTGTGAGCTTCCAGGATACGGCATCCTTCCGAAGCATTTTTCCCGTCTTCGTTTCTGATGCGGGCCAGTATGCGAATCTGTGAGGCGGGCATGCCCGTTTCCCGAAGTCTTTTGACCAGAGCAATCCAGTCCAGCTGGTTGGGATCATATTCCCGGTGGCCGGAAGGGTCGCGCTGAATATTAAGAAGAAGTCCCACCCGTTCGTAGTACCGCAGTGTTGCTTTGCGGAGTCCTGTCAGGTGACAAACACTTTGTATCTTCATAAGACCCCCTTAAACTGTTTTTATACGCTCAAGTATAAATATTATTTGGTATTGATGCAATGCGGCATTAATGGTTGGGTCCACTTTTTTTGCACAATGGGTTCTATTTCCTGAAAACATGGGTACAATGTTTTTCAGGCTTTTTTCATTATGATGGTTCCTGTATAGTAACTAGCCGAAAATAAAATTTTTATTTGTGGCTGAAATTATCCGGTCTTTCTCTGAAATGAAAAAGTTTATAGGCTTGGAGAGGGGGCAGGACTGCTGGAAGTTTTGCGTGCAGCCGGAAAAAGCCTGAGCCTGAGAGTCTGCGGTACTGCGGTGGCTGCCTTTCAATAGGGGAGATGAAGTTTCATGGTTTTAGTAACCGCTGTTTTAGCAATGATGTGCGTTTATTATGGTTATGAAGGTGGTTTTGTTGTGGGATTTATGGTTGCCATTTTTTTTGAAACCATGGCATTGGTGCTGGTCTACAATCTTTTAAAAAAAACGGAAGAACGGGTGCGCGTGCAGTTGAATGCCCTGCTTGAAAAGCAGAAAGAAAACCTTGCCCATCTGGAACTTTTAGCGGAAAAGAGGGGGCAGGCTCTGAATGCTGTTGTGCGTCATCATCCGGAACTTTCGGATATGATTCTTGAAAACAGTGGAGAGCTTTTTCCGGAAAAACCATCGGAGACTCAGGCGGATTCAGGCAGGGCGGGAATGGCGCCATCATGATAATTTTTTGGGCTGGGGTTAAGAAAAAAGTGAACCAGGCTGCCTGCGGTGATCCGTGCGTGTCTCCTTATTACCGGGAACAGATTCAGCTGATTTACCGGCAGAGTCGCAGTATCATGGCCGCAGCTGTGATCAATGGACTCTTTCTTGTCTGGATTTTATGGGAGTGGGTGCCACGTTTTTTTCTTCTGCTATGGTTCCTGGTGCATCTTATTGCTGTGATATTGCGCTATGGCAATAGCTGGGCTTATGGGCGGGATGGGGGACGGGATCTCAAGCCTGAAAAATGGGGCAGGCATTTTCAGGCTGGTCTGATGCTCAGTGCGATTCTCTGGGGTGCTGCGGGCTTTTTCTTTTTTCCGGAAGAAAGTGTGCAGGCGCAGGCTTTTCTCTGTCTCGTGCTTTGCGGAATGGCGGCAGGCACAACGGGTGTTTATGCCGCAGTTCCCAGAATGGTTGTGGCTTATACCTTGATTGTTCTTACCCCTGTGATTGTCCGTTTTTTTATGGCTGGAACTCCGCTTCACTTCAGCGCCGGAGGGCTCACCATTGTCTATCTCCTGCTGATGATGAGCATGACTCGTCACCTCTCCGGTGCCTTGCGGGAAACATTTGAAATACGAGATGAAAACAGGGGGCTTATTGCCTTTCTGGAGCGGGAGAAGGATAAGGTCGAAACCCTGAACAGGGAGCTTGCCAGAGAAATACGGGCTAAGGAAGCCATCGCCCGTTCCCTTACGGAGGCAAAGGAAGAAGCGGAAAGGGCGAATAAGGCCAAGACTGCTTTTCTGGCCAACATGAGCCATGAAATCCGAACGCCCATGAATGCAATCACGGGTATGCTCGGGCTTTTGCAGGAAAGTCCCCTGAACCCGGAACAGAAGAACTGGGCTTTTCATATCGAATCAGGGGCAGAAGCACTCCTTGCCCTGATAGATGATATTTTGGATGTTTCCAAAATAGAGGCAGGAAGGCTGGAGCTGGAATGGATTCCCTTTTCTCCTGTAGACGTGATTGAGGCTGTGCGCCGTATCCTGGGGCCTGCTATCCGTGACAAAAATTTGACCTTTGATGTGGATGTTGATCCCCGGATTCCGGAAAAATTATTGGGCGATCCTTCCCGTTTCCGGCAGATACTTCTGAACTTTGTGGGTAATGCCATGAAATTTACCCAAAGGGGGCGCATCGACCTTCGACTTGTCATGAAAAGCCGCAATTCTCATGGAGTACGGTTTCGTGTTGAGGTGGAGGACACGGGTGTGGGCATACCTGATGAGATTAAAGCAAGAATTTTCAGGGCTTTCTCTCAGGGGGATGCATCCACAACCAGAAAATATGGTGGATCCGGCTTGGGGCTTTATATTTCACGACAGCTTATAGAAAAAATGGGAGGAACGGTGGGGTTTCGCTCCCGTAACGGAGAGGGAACTCTCTTCTGGTTTGAAATGATATTGCCGCTTGTTTCATCTCTGGAAATATCTGGCCGGGGACTGGAAAGTGACAAAGAGCCAATGTTGACATCGGGCAAGGGGTATCGTGTGCTGCTGGTGGAAGACCATCCTGTGAATAGAGAAGTTGCTGAAGGAGTGCTGAGATCCCTTGGTTTTGCCGTCTACTCAGTTGAAAATGGGAAAAAAGCGCTGGAGTGGCTGGAGAAAGAGGGCTTGCCGGATCTTGTTCTGATGGACGGACAGATGCCGGAAATGGATGGTTTTGAGGCCACGGCTGAAATCCGCAGGCATTACGGAAGCCGTTTGCCGGTTATTGCTCTGACTGCCCATGCCCTTATGGGAGACAGGGAGCGTTTTTTGGCTGCGGGCATGGATGATTATTTGACAAAGCCTTTACGTAAACAAAATCTGGAGAAGGTACTGATAAAATATCTGAAGACAGGAGCGACTTTTCGGCAAAATAGCGAAGCTGTCTGCGTTGAGGGCCAGGGTTCCGCCATTGACCGGGAAGCACTGGTTGCCATTGTAGGTGATAATCCAAGGGTGCAGCGGGTTCTTCTGCGAAACTGCATCGATAGTCATCCTCAGGAACTTGCCATTATGGACAGGGCTCTTGAGGAAGAAGATTATGAAACCTTTGGCAGGCTGGCTCACAAGCTTACAGGAGCACTGCGGTATCTTGCTGCTCGCAGAGCTGCCGTTCTGGGTGAAAATCTGCAGAAAGTACTGATTGAGAATGAGAAGGACCGCATTCCCATGATATATAATGGTTTTCGGCAATCTTGTGAAGAGGTGCATAAGGAGGCCCGTATTCTTTTAGATGAAATGGAACTCTGAAAGCAGTCTTTTGTACGGAGAGTCGGATTGTGGTTTTGCGGTTATGGACAGGAGCTGAAAAAAGGGGCTTGGGCTTATGGTTTCTTACCGACGGTATGCGTCAATGAAAAAGGGCAGGTACCGTACTTCTGCCGGTGCTGTTCTTCTTTTTTGTCTGGCTGCGGGTTTTTTCGGAGTGGCCTGTCTCCTGTGGCCGTACCGTCATCCCGTTTTACTGGGTCTGCTCCTGGCCATGGCCTGCCATCCACTCCATCAGTACATGGAGCGCAGCCTTGGTGGTAGAAAAACCATAGCCGCCAGTATCAGTACCCTGGTACTGGTTTTAGTGGTTGTTGTTCCGGCGTTTCTTATCACTGGGGCCGTTATCAGCCAGGGTATCATGTTTTTCCAAACACTGCAGGCCTGGGTTGTCGGAGGGGGTCCTGCGCGGATAGAGGGATGGCTCGCTGCTTTTTTTACAGGGCTCCAGGGGGCATGGATGGATAAAATAGTATACTTTTATCCTGATTTTGATATCAGAAGCCTGGATATACAGGGCGTGCTGTTGAAAACAGCGAGTTCCGGTCTGCGTTTTCTGGTTCGCCAGGGAGGAGTGCTTGCGGGAAACCTTGGGGTACTGCTGCTGCATTTTTTTCTGATGCTTCTGGTCTTTTTTGTGGCAATACGTAATCATCAGGCCATTCTTTCCCTCCTGTTTCATCTGTCTCCTTTGTCCGGTAGCCAGGAAAGACGCATTTTTGAGCGTCTTGGTCTGCTTGTGCGCTCGGTATTTGTTGGAACGTTTATGACTTCTTTGGCCCAGGGTCTGGCCGGGGGAGCAGCTTTTTTTATGGTGGGGCTGCCGGGAGTATTCTGGGGGGCCATGATGGCCTTTGCTTCTTTGATTCCTGTGGTAGGGACGGCGTTGATATGGGTTCCGGCTGTTATCTGGCTCTGGGTGACCGGTGAAACAGTGAAAGCTCTTGGGCTTCTGGCCTGGTGCCTTGTTGTTGTGGGGTCTCTGGACAATATTTTGAGGCCTCTTTTCATGCGTGGAGGGGCACAGATGAACGGGGTTCTTGTTTTTTTTGCCATTCTGGGTGGCTTGCAGCTTTTCGGGCTGGCAGGGCTTCTGTACGGTCCTCTGATTTTTGGTATGGCATCAGTATTTTTGTATATTTATCAGGTTGAGTTTGCCGGTTTTCTACGGTATCAGGACCGAAGTTAGTTGGGCTGTTACTCGTATCAGGCATGCTTTTTGTGTCCGATTCTTTGCAAAGGGGTTGTCGCTATGGTTTATATCGGTAATTTTATTCTCCTGACTAATCAACAGGCATCTGAGCCTCTGGATCGGCGGCACGGTGAGTTTCAGTTGATGGTAAAAGCTACTTCTCCTGAGGATGCAAAAGAGATGTTTCGCAAAAGAGTGGCTGAGTTGCAGGTGCATACGGATTTTTTTGAAGGCCTTTGTCACATTTATCTTGCTCAGTTTATTGCCCTTGATCAGATTCCGGAATCGGAGGCAGTTCTGATTAACTATCAATCCTTTGCTGGAGATCCGGAACAGCCGTTCATTGACTGTGTGGCACCCAGTGAAGAAATGAATGCCTGCCGTATTGTTTCATGGGAAGAAAATCAGCCTGCTCTTGGTCAGGAAAAGCGTATACCCTTTATGATGATCAATCCGGAAGAAAGACGTGGTGGTGAAGGGAGCTCATCATGAAAGAAAGTTTGCAGGCCCGTATGAGATCGGCAGGCAGCGAGTTTCGACTGCGGCTGGTCGGAAATTATGCCCGGAATGACAGCCTGAAGGCCTTTGTCGTGTCGTTGAGTGAGAGTCTCGAGGGTGTCATGCTGGACCACGGCCCGGAAGAGGACAAGGATTGTGCCGGTTTTATTCTGGAAGAGAGAGGCTTGTCTTTTCGTGGCATTCCTGCCCACGGTGACCTTGTTTTTTTTAAGAATTTTTTGGTACAGATTTTGGAAAATAATGACTTGCCTGCAGAAGAATTGAAGGATTCTGTAGTGTTAAGGCTTTTTGTGAGCAGCCACTGTCCCCATTGTCCGGCTATGCTGCGTATGGTTTCGGCTTTTGTGAAGAATGATCTGATTTCCCTTGAGGTTGTGAATGTGGATGATTGCCCGGATATGGCTCAGCAATGGCAGGTTATGGCTGTGCCAACTTTAATGGTTGTGGGAGAAGAACAGTCACTGAGATGGACTGGAATGATCCGGGCTGCAGATCTAGAGCAAAGCCTATACAACAGAAGCACGGGTTTTCTGGATTTGCAGACTCTGCAGAATATCCTTGAAAGCGGGGATGCCCAGCGCCTTGTTTCTTTGATGAGAGAGAAACAATGCATTCCCCCTGCCTTCTATGACTTACTGACCCATGAAAAGTGGACGATCCGGCTGGGAGCTATGGTTGCATCGGAAAGCCTGATTCTTACTGAACCGGCATTGGGCGAGGTGCTTCTGGAGGCCTTGTGGGTAAAAAGAAATGCCCTAGAGCCTGTTGTGTTTGGGGATATGGTCTACCTCATGGGGTTTGGCAGAAGAGAGGTCTGGGAACCCCGGCTGCAAAGCCTTTTATCTCAGGAGGATGCAGGGCTCAAAGAGGCCGTTGAGGATGCCCTCGAAAACTTGTTGAAGGAGGGGTGTTGAATACTTACACCATCGTAAGACCGGAGCACCTCAATCATCATGGGTATCTTTTTGGTGGGGCCATGCTGCGTTGGGTAGATGAAAATGCGTGGCTTGTGGCCTCAAGGGATTTTTGTGGCTGTACTTTGGTAACCGTTGCCATGGATGATGTACAGTTCCGAAAACGTGCGCCCAGTGGTTCCATTCTTCGATTTGAGATTCTTCCCGATCGTCTGGGGCGAACCTCTGTTTCCTATCGGGTATCGGTGTACGCGGATTTGCCGGGATCGCTGGGTGAGGAAGAGGTATTTTCTACCTGTGTTACCTTTGTGGGGCTGGATACGGCGGGAAACAAGCAGCCTTTGCCGAGAATAACGCAGTTTCGTTCACGGGAGGCCTGATAGGCCTGGCTGTGCTTCCGCGGGCTTTTCAGGTGAGGGGGGAGATGAAAGAATATATTAAATGCAAAGAGGGTCAGCTGAAGGCCCTTCTCGCGGCTGGCCGCACGTCAGAGGCTATAGATCTTCTTTTGGAGCTTGTGGTGTTTCTTTCTGAAAAGAAACAATTCAGGGCCGCAGAGCAGTTACACCAGAAGATGATGGATATAGATTCCCTTGCCATTGGTCCTATTGTTGCTGCCGCAGAAAAAATTCAGCAGGAGAAAAATAAAGCCATTGACAAAAAACATATGGCGATCTGGAAATCATGGTATGCGCGGCTGGTGCCGGAAGAGCGAAGTGCCTTTTTTTTTGCCTCCAGTGAACTCTCCTTTGAAGCGGGTACCATCCTGTTTCAGCAGCATAAAAAAAATGATGTCCTTTTCTTTGTGGATCAGGGGGCGCTTCAGCTTGTTTCCGTTTCGGATAAGGGCTCAGAAGCGCTCGTTCGGCGTATTGGCCCGGGGGAATTTGCTGGAGAAGATACTTTTTTCCGAGCAAGTATCTGTACGACAAGCCTTATGGCGCTTAGCGCGGGATGTTGCCGGACGTTGAAAAAAGAGGCTCTGGCTGTTCTGGACGAAACAGTTCCGGCTTTACGGCCCAAGTTGCTGGATTTCTGCATGGAGAAGCGTTCTGCCAGTGAGGTGTTGCAGTCAAAGGGAATTAACAGGCGTGCGCATAAACGTGTTCCTGCCCAAGGGCTCATTGTTTTTCAGATTGTGTCTGCCGGAGGTGCGCAGGGAAGTGAACAACAGAAAATTTTTAAAGGGCGATTGTCGGACATTTCGGCGGGTGGCCTGTCGTTTTATGTGAAAACCGCCAATGAAAAGGGCATCCATCAGCTGCTGGGCAAGGTGCTGGGTATGAAGTTTGTTCTGGCAAAATCTGTGAATGCGCAGCCTGTTGTTTGCAAGGGGGTGGTTACGGGTGTTCTCTCTCATTTACAGAATGAGCATTCCGTACATGTTCGGTTTGAAAAACTCCTGAACCCCATGCTGTTTGCCTGATCAGCGGGGCTGGGGATGCTGTGAAACAGAGGGAATGAAAAGGGCAGCCCAGAGAGGACCGCCCTTTTTAACGGAGGTGTTTACAGCTTTATTTCTTCTTTATACGTCGTTATGGTTTTTTCAATATTCTGGAGCTGAACCTCAATGATTTTATGCTCACCGGGCGTGCTTGCGTAGGACTTGGCCTGTTTCAAAAGTTTTTCAACGGCCTTGAAGTTCGGTGTGCCTGGTCTCAAAGCTTCTTCTTTGGCTTTTTCCAGATAGAAATGAAAGGCTATGGGCAGAACTTCTCCCCGGGTATAAACATCTTTCAATGTTTCCGGTGCAGCTGTTGCGGGAAGGCTGATAATATGTTTCTGCCCCCTTGGTGAAAAAGCACCTTTCCATATTTCAATGGAATCCTGGCTGGTTTTGATAAAATACTGGCTGGCATTGAAAATACTGGCACCGATCACAAGGGTAAAAAGGGCGGCAAGGCAGGCTGCTCCTGTGAGAAGATTCTTTGTGATGGCAGCGGACTGTGCCCGTTTTTCCGCTAGCAGTCTGGCAGCTTCTTCTTCTGCCTGTAAGCGGGCCTCTTCTTCCATTCTTATACGTGCAGCTTCTTCCGC
>NZ_JAPFPW010000031.1 GCF_026155325.1 Desulfobotulus pelophilus
ATTGATATCGACTTCACCAATTTCATCCATAAAAAGGCTGCCGCCGCAGACAAGATCAAGGTAGCCCTTTCTATCGGCTACGGCACCGGTGAAAGCACCTTTTTTATGCCCAAAAAACTCACTTTCCATAAGACCGGCGGGAATGGCACCACAGTTTACGGGAATAAATGGGTGCTTACTCCGGTCGCTGAGATCATGAATCGCTCTGGCAACCAGTTCTTTTCCCGTTCCGGATTCTCCATAGATAATCACATGGGCGCTGGAAGCTGCTGCTTTAAGGATACTGTCATAAACAGCCTGCATAACAGGACTTTTACCGATAATGTTATGAAAACCATAGCGATCCCGGATGCTGGAGCGAAGCCTCAGGTTTTCCTTGCGGAGATCGGATTCCCGCTGACGCAGGTTCTCTTCTATCCGTTTTCTGTCTGAGATGTCCCGAACAATGACAAGAATTTCGTCTTCCACAAAAACAACAATGCGGGCCTCATAATACATGCGCCCTCCCCGTGCATCAAAGGGGAACTCAAATATCTGCATTTCCCGGGTAGACAAAGCCCGCTGTATGGCCTGCATGCAGGCTCCGATAATCATTTCAGGGAAAAGATCCTGAATATTTTTCCCTTCCAGAGTACAGATTCTGTTGGCACACCTCTGATCTTCAAAGGGCTTGTAGTTGAGGCAAAACCCGTCTGGTGCCAGATGCAGCATCATATCCGGAACAGCATTCAGAAGGGCCCGCGTTTTAGCCTCGCTCTGGCTGAGTGCCTTTTCCGCCATCATCCGGCGCTGGATGTTATGAAAAAATGTAAGGCTGGCTCTCTGGCCTTTCCAGTTGATTTCTATGGCATGAATTTCAAACCAGTTGGCTTCACCTGATTTGGTTATCAGCCGGAAAGGATACACATCCGGAACCGGTTCATAGTCCATACGCTGGGCATAGCGCAGCTCTACCATCGGGAGATCTTCCGGATGAACAAATTCCCGGAAATGATGATCCACCAGCTCATCATGGGTGTAGCCCATGATTCGAACGCCAATGGCATTTACATAGCGCAGAAATCCATCCTGAAGCACAATAATGGCATCGGTGGTATTTTCAAAAATCAGCCTGTCATCCGGATGGATACGGCTTGCAACGGTCATGCTGTTATTGTTCGATAGCACGCGCCACCTTCTCCCTCAAAATGATAAAAGGGCTTTTCAGGAGATTGACAAACGGAACCGAAAAGCCTATATAGCCTTGGATTTCTTCACCATGCCTGGGTGGCGGAAATGGTAGACGCAAGGGACTTAAAATCCCTCGGTCCAAGGGCTGTGCGGGTTCGATTCCCGCCCCAGGCACCATATTATAAGACAAGCCGCCTTTTGGCGGCTTTTTTTGATCCATACCCTGCCAGCAAATCAATGTTCCCTTCTCCCGAACTAAAACGGATCAAAACAGCAAAAAAAGTCTTATTAAGCAATAATTCCTACACCGAAACAGCCATTTAATCAACCAGCACCCATTAAAAACCGAAACCTGACGGACAATCCCGCATGGAATGAAACGGGCAGTCCGTGAAGTGGCAGGTAGGGCTCAACGTAAAAAAGGCAGACAGAACTTTTTATTCCGCACAGGGAAGCCTCAGGCTTATCGGATACTATCCGAAAGGATTTCGCCAGAAGCATACTCACTTTTTAGCAGAACCTACTTCCTCACAATTTACACTGTACCAGTCCGAAATGCGAACCCATTGCTTTCGCCGTTCTTCTGACTGACGTCTTTCCCCTCCCATTCTCCTTTCGGGGTTGTCATGAATGAAGTAGGTCAGATCATGGCTTTCTCTGCGGTCCTGAGGACTTCGCCTGTCACTGGGTTGTCTTGATTGTGTGGAACGACAGAATAATGAATTGAATTTCATAATAAGACTCCTTTCCACTGATACAGAAGAAACCGACAATGCTGGGGTAGTGCCGGAAAAACAGCTTCATGCAAAACAAATGCGGGTAGATCCGAAGAATACTCGCCTATGTAACTCCCTTTATCAGATGATAACAATATTCCTGGAAAAAGGAAGGATCGAAAAAAAATTATGCGTCGGCAGAAATTTTTCTGCATAAAAAAAGGCAAGTCCTGAACCCGTAGGGCTCTACCCTTGCCTTTTATCAATAAGACCGTTTACCATTCAAAAGATCAGGCACCTTAGATCTTTTGAACAGATCTGAAAGAATCATTCCTTTGCAGGGAAGCTTCGTACATATCAGCGCATACGTTTATTTCTTTTATGGGTATCGATGAACATGCGGATTCTTGCGTAAGGAGCAAAACGCTGATCATCCGTTCGGATATGATTCAAAAACCACTCTCCAAGATAGGCCAGGCTTTCTGCTTTGACATTTTCAGGCGAATCTGCCAAGGCCCTGCGTATATTCAGGGTTTTTCTGATAAACAGCTTATGCAGTTTCCGGTGATCCACCAGTTCAGGATAGCCCTGCTGCTGCATAATCTTTTCTTCTAGTGCAAAATGGATGCGAAGCCCTTCTCCCAGCTCATTGATGAGATCAAAAAGAACTCTGGGCTCCGCTTTTTCCATATGCTTTACGTAAATTTTATTGATATGTTCCACAATTTTTCTTTTTTGCTCATCAATATTCTGAACACGTACGTTCAGACTGTCATCCCAGATCATCTGTTCCATGATATCTCCTGAAAAGTCTAAACCGATAAACTACTTACCGGATTTTCTGCATACGGTTGCACTTACGCCCGGACTGAACAACTTCACCATTTCGGACAATACCTGCCCTGATGTCATTCGGGCAGAAACCTGTTTCATGCAGGCAAAGGTCTGCGTGATCCAAAAAAGCCGGGCTTACTGAAGTATGCCTATCCATATTCCTTATTATCACCGGCAGCACTGTCAGGCAAGGACAACAGCTCCTGCCCTTCCTTCAGGCGCATGGCTACCAGAATATGGATTCTGGTTCCGGCACCGGGAGAAGACTGGATCTTCATTTTACCTCCCAACAGGGCTACCCTTTCCTCCATACTCCTGAGTCCCATACGTTTTTCCCTTGCAGCCTCTCCCATACGTTCATCGGGCAGAAACCCCATGCCATCATCTTCTATACGGAGAATAATATGGGGATGGGAAGCTACAAGCCGCACAGTGACACGATGGGCACGGGCATGTTTCCGAACATTGCTCAAAGCCTCCTGCAACAGTCTGTAGAGATTGATTTCCGTATCAAAATTAAGATCCAGCGCATCCAGACCTGCCGAAGAAAAATCCACCACAATGCCATATTTACTGCTGACATCTTCGCAATAGACAAAAAGAGTACGGACAAGTCCGAGGGCATCCAGAGTGGGAGGCCGCAGATCATAGGCAAGATCCCGTACCGCCTGTATGGAGTTACCCAGAGTCCGGTTTAGTATATCAGCTTTCACACGAAGTGTATGGGGCACATCTTCCCATGTATCAAAAAGATTCTGGGACATAATTTTAAGGGTGGCAAGATCCTGGGCAATATGGTCATGGAGATCCCTGGCTATTTTTTGCCGTTCATTTTCCTGTGCCCGGATCAATTCCTGGGTCAGAATTTTGATCCTGTTTTCCGCCGACTTGAGCCGGGTAATATCTCTGCCTGTACACAAGACACTGGCTACCGTTCCTTCACTGGACCACTCAGGAATAAGACGCCAGTCATATACCCTGCCACCCTGAGGATTGGGGCAGGTAAAGGTAAAATCACGGGCAACCCCTCCTTCAAACACAAGGGGTAACTGTTTGCCCATGAGCTGGCAGAGACCTTCTTCAAACTGAACCTCATGCAAACCTTTTCCCCTAATTTCCCGGGGAACCAGGCCAGAAATACGATTCACAGCGCTGTTGGCAAAAACAAGGGTAAGATCATTGGCAAAACGAATGATAATATCCGTGGAGTTTTCCGTGAGAGCCCGGAAGGTTTCCTCTCTTTTAAGCAGCTCGGCTTCCACCCGTTTACGGTCTTCTATTTCCCGTAAAAGTTTCTGGTTGGTTCGCAGCAGCTCTTCCGTACGCTCTGCCACCCGCTCTTCCAGTTCATCCCGGGATCTGCGCAGGGCATCTTCCACCCGTTTCCTGTCACTGATATCCCGCATGGAGCCAATGATTCGCAAAGGATGGCCGTCTTCATCATGAACCTGTTCAGCATTCACGGAAAACTCACGTATTCTCCCATCCCTGTCTTTCAACTGCAGCTCAACATCCTTAATCAGCCCCTGCTCCTTCACCTGCCGGAACAATCCGCTGCGGACCTCTTCCGGATTCTGACAATACGAAAAAAAAAGATTTCCTATCAGCTCGTCCCGTTGAAAGAGTGACGCTCTTTCAATGGCAGGGCTTATTTCCAGCAGCTTGCCGTCCAGGTCCGTTTCATAATAAACATCCTGAATATTTTCAAAGATCCCCCGGTACTTCTGCTCGCTTTCTTCCAGAAGTCTGGCCGCTTTGCGCCACTGGGTTACATCCCGCATGGTACCATAAATCCGTACGGGATTTCCGTGCTGGTCGCTTTCAAGTATGCAGTTCAGTGAGCCCGTATAAACACTACCCCAGCGGGTACAGAAATCCAGCTCAAAATCCCTCAGTTCCCCACAGGCCAGAAGCTGACGAACCATAATATCTTTTTGGGAAGGGTCTTTATAAAAACGATGTATTTTCTGGCCGATAAATTCTTCTCGGCTGTATCCCGTAAAGTTCACAATAGCCGGGCTTACCTCAACAACCGTTCCATCAAAACGGATTTCACAATAAATATCCCGGATATTATCGAAAATTTTATAATAACGGTTTTTATAAGCATCTAAGTCCCTGCGAGTATCCGCGAGCAGGCCTGCCAGCAGAATGTGGCTGCGGCTTCGGCGCAATGCATAGATTCCCACCATCAGAGCCAGAAGCGTTACAGGCCAGTCTTTCAGGAAAAAATTATCATACAGACCCTGAGCAGGCAAAAAACCCTCTATGAGACCCAGACTCAGAAAAAGCAGTATCAGTCCAAAGAGAATAAGGCCCAGAAGAACATCCCGCAGCACCGTCCAGACACCGGGGTACTGCCAGATGGGAATGGCGTGGTTTCTGTCCTGATCGGATTGCCGGTCCATGATCAGACAATTTCCACTTCTGAGGGCATCAGCACATCTTCACCCCGGCCATCACTGAACACGGGCATACGGATCCCCTTAGCACGCCAGCCCCTGTGGCGTATGGTACCTTGAAAAGGAGGATCGCCTGCCACCCTGCCAACCAGTTTAATACGGGATGGATCAAAACCTTTAGGAATGGTTACCCTGCTGCCCTCTTCATCCTCCATCACAACACCCAGATCCAGATAACGGGCCAGCACCTTGCGGGCGCCTTCATGCACTGGCCGAACGGCCGCACCAATCTGGTCGTCTTCATAGAGATCCAGATCTTCTGCAAAAAAATCCAGTAGTCTTGCTTCTTTCTGCAGAGCAGACATGAGGTAGAGAAAGGTTCGTTCATCTCTGGCTTTTTTCTGCCCAGCATCCTCCGCACGTTCCGCTTTTTGGGGACTCCCCGTTTTTACCGCACTGGCAGTTTTGGCAGATATGGATACGGAAGACTGGGCAGCCTGATTTCGTAATGCCAGCGTGCAAAGTCCCCGGAAAATAACCGCACAGATAACGCCAGCAAAGGCACCCGCGTGGGGCAGAACCGGCCTCAGGTCATCCAAATAGGAAGGTAACGGGTACCGTTCAGGGGGCAGCCAGGCGGCAAGCCAGCCGACAAGGGCACATACGGGAACAAAAAACAAAAGAGCCAGCCAGAAAATACGTCTTGCAGGTTTTACATACGGTTTCACAATCTCTCCTTACCCATAACCATAGGGGATCTGTCACAGAATGTCCGCTCAAAAAAGCAGGACCACCATGCACATCATTTTACCAACAGTATCTGTTCTGCACACCTCTCCCTACGGGAAACGGTTAAAACCAACATATATCTTTTTTCCTTCTTTACCACAGGAGAAGGCCAGTAACACAGTTTCTTTTCTTTCTTTATCATGGGGCAATGGTCAGAAACACAGTCTTTTCACCATCTCCCACCGGGTGCATTTGTAGTTGCCAGCAACCTGAACCTCCCCATGGCTGAAGCCAGGCGCTTGCCAGTGACTTCCGGTAAATGGTGCAATACCCTGTTCTTTTCCCTTTTGCTGTGGGCTGTTTTCTGTGGGAAAAACGATCTTTGCCAAATTCTGTCTCCGTGGTATAGAAGAATCAGGCACATCAAACTGATCTGTTTACCTGAAGGGCAAAGATCCATGGACGGCAACCGGCACCAGAAACCATTCATTAAAAGAGACCGTTTTGACTTTGAGGTAGGGTATCTGACCCAAAGCCCATGCCTTACATGCATATACAGGGAAACATTCCCTTCCTGTTTTCATGGCTGCCTTGTGCTGGATGCCGTACAGACCCGACTGGCTGAAGGCATTGAGCTGGGGCGGTGCGAAGAAAATGGGGAGTGCTGAACGGCAGGGCCAGCCCATTACCACAAAATTCAGTTTATGGCAGAATCGCAACCTTTAAAACTGTCTTGTGGGTTGTCAGCCACAGTTTTTGTAAATATTTTCATAACAAAAATTAGTTGCTGCCATAAAACCCTCCACCGCACCGCAATCAAATCGTCTCCCCTTAAATCTATAAGCAATGACACAACCCGTTGAAGCCTGATGGCGTAATGCATCCGTAAGCTGTATTTCTCCGTTTTTTCCTGGTTCTGTTTGTTCAAGAATGTCAAAAATATCTGGAGTGAGGATATAGCGGCCAATGATGGCCAGATTACCGGGGGCGGTTCCCAAATCAGGTTTTTCGACCATATCCTCAACCTTGACAATACGTTCACTTAAGGTTTTGCCAGAGATAATCCCGTATTTATGAGTTTCGCTTTCAGGTACTTCTTCTACAGCAACAATGGAACAGCGAAACTGACGGTAAAGACCAACCATCTGGCTCAATACCCCCTGCTCAGGAGCTATACAGAGATCATCGGCAAGTACTACAGCAAAGGGATTTTCTCCCACAAGAGAACGCCCCGTAAGGATTGCATGGCCAAGGCCTTTCATTTCCCTCTGCCGCACATAACTGAAATTTGCATGGTCCAGTATGAAGCGGATATCTGCCAGCAGTGCTTCCCTGTTGGTACCGGCTATCTGGTGCTCCAGTTCAAAATTCATATCAAAGTGATCCAATATGGCATTCTTACCGCGACCTGTTACCACGCACATGTCTGCTATACCTGCCTGCAAAGCTTCTTCCACCCCATATTCCATCAGGGGTTTGTTTACTATAGGCATCATTTCCTTGGGCATTGCTTTGGTTGCAGGCAGAAACCGTGTACCATAGCCGGCAGCAGGAAACAGACATTTATTGATCACGAGGCACTCCTCCACTTCCTGAGACACAATCCACTACCCCTTCATGGATATCTGGCTGCATGGCAGCTGAACAACTTTGATTCCATATAAAATCAACAATGTCACACTGCGGTTCATATCCTCCCACGCATTCCTTCAGTGTCTGTCGGAGAGATTCACAATTACATGTTTCCGGCGCTCCATGGGGGAAGCAGTAATGCATGGCTTCATGGATGCGCTCAATCCACCCGGAAAAGACCTGCCAGTTGTGACCATCCTCAAATGCCCGGAAAATTTTAGGATGGGATGTAGACTCCTTTCCCTGTGTATCAAGCAACAGTTCTTCATATAGTTTTTCACCGGACCGAAGTCCGGTAAAAACAATTTCGATATCACCGGATGGTTTTTCCTCGTCCCGTACGGTTCGTCCGGAAAGCAGTATCATCCTTCGGGCAAGGTTCAGAATGGATACAGGCTCACCCATATCCAGAAGAAAAACATCTCCCCCCCGTGCCATTGCACCCGCCTGTAACACCAGTTCCGATGCTTCCGGAATGGTCATAAAAAAGCGGGTAATACTGGGGTGAGTTACGGTTACCGGCCCCCCGGATTCGATCTGTTTCCGGAAAAGAGGTATCACAGAACCCGATGAGCCCAAAACATTTCCGAAGCGGACCATACTGAAACAGGTATTGTTAGTGAAACCTGCCGCCTCTTTTTCAGGCACAAGCAGGGGTTTTTGAAGGGTCTCTAAATGGCTCAGTGCCTGCAGGGCCATCTCGGCCATCCGCTTGCTTGCCCCCATAACATTGGTGGGCCGTACGGCTTTATCCGTTGAAACCAGAATAAAATGAGATACCCCCGCTACGAGAGCTGCCTGTGCTGTTACCAGAGTACCGAAAACATTATTGCGGATTCCTTCTGCCATATTCTGCTCGACAAGAGGCACATGTTTATATGCCGCTGCATGATAAACAGTGTGAACAGAAAAACTTCTGAAGGCAGCCAAAACTCTGCCCCATGCACAGACTGACCCGAGCACGGGAATAATTTTTGTTTGTAATGCCTCCCTTGACCGGATGGCCTGGAGTTCTCGTTCAATGTGGTACAGTGCAAATTCCGACTGTTCAAAAAGAATAAGCATTACCGGTTTTTGTCTCAGTACCTGACGACATATTTCCGCACCAATGGAACCTCCGGCACCGGTTACCATGACATTTTTTTGAAAAAGACATCTGGCCAGCAGGTCTTTATGGGGTAATACGGGATCTCGGCCCAAAAGATCCGCTATATCCACGTCCTGAATATCCTGAATGGCAACCTTACCTTCGGCCATTTCATTCACACTGGGTAAGGTTTTTACATGAACATTCAGATTTTCCAGCTGAGCTATGATCTGCTGTTTTCTGGATCTTGGCACGGAAGGCATGGCAAGTAGCACATATTGAATCTGATGCTGCTCTATCAGCCTTGGCAGCATGGCAGGCTCCACCACCGGCATTCCTGCCATGACCCGGCCTCTGAGTTCAGGATTGTCATCCAGAAAGGCCACAGGGAGGAATTCCCTGCTGCGGCTAAGGGCTCCCATAAGCTCAAAACCCGCCGCCCCCGCACCATAGACAGCCACAGGTGCGGCATGGGGCTTAGCCGGATGCCGCAGGGGAAGAAACAGACCCTTGAGCTGCATGTTCTGATTCACAAAGTTTCTTATAAGAAAACGACTCCCTCCAATAAATACCATGGCAAAAAGCCAGTAGTTCACCACAACTGATCGTGGGACCAGAGTGGGAAAATCTTTCAGCCAGAAAAAAATCAGGGCCAGGGAAAGGGTAGAAATGGTAACGGCATGAAAAATTGTCTTGAGGGCATCCGTTCCTATATATCTGATGATGGCACGATAAAGACCGAGACGTATGAACACGGGAATGGACAGGACAGGTCCAACGGCAAGAATCCAGAGAATATCTTTTATCTGGACATTGGCATACCCGAGCCGCAGAACAAAGGCCAGCCAGAGGGCCAGCATAATGAAAAAAATGTCAGCAAGAAGGGATAATACCCGCTTCTGCCACCTTGGCCGACCAATCAGGTAGTCGATAATCCGTCTTTTTGAAATCATTATTTCTCAACAGGGTTGAATTCGGCAGAAGAACGCAAGGGCTTCGTGCCCTGCTACCTGTCAGAATGCAAGGGAAGCTTTAGCCTTACCTTGATTATAAAAGGCAACGTGAAAATACAGAATTTCCATGGTATCCGCAAGCTCTCATCCTCAGGAAGAGAGGCTCTCCTGAAAATCATAAAAATACCAGTTTATAAATAAGGAACAGGCATGACCGTACGTATTATTTTTTCTGAAGATGACCAGCCCCTGCTTTCAGAAAAAAGGCCACCAGAGCAAGGGGCAGACAGGCAATGAGAAATGCTGCAGACCCATCCATTTTTTCCAGGGCAACGGCTACAGAAAGGGGAAACAGCCAGATAAGATTAATAAGCACCACAGCCAGAGTGACTGTTTTGTGGTTACCAGCAAGGCGGGATGCGTACTGATAGGCATGGCTTCTGTGAGCTTCATATACCTTTTCACCATAAAAAAGGCGTCTCAACAGTGTAAGCGTTGCATCGCTTATAAAGACGGCAAGCAGGATCATCCAGCACCAGAAAACAGCAGGAGAAAACCAGGCTGCCTGAATGGCAAGCAATCCCAGAATAAGTCCAATGAATCCACTACCCGCATCCCCCATAAAAATCCGTGCAACTGGAAAATTCCAGACCAGAAAACCTGCAGCAGCGGCTGCCAGAACCAAAGGGATAAGAGCCAGTCCTTTCTCTCCAAGCACATAATAAAGAAAAGCCCCTCCTATGCATACGCTCACAGCTTCTGCGCCGGCAATACCATCAATTCCGTCCATAAAATTATACAAATTTAAGAGCCATACGAGCCCCACTAATATGAGTGTCCCTGAAAACCACCCTCCATGCAGTGTATGACCCATCACCTTCATATCCGGAATACCCCCTAGCCAGTAAAGCCCCCATGCAGCCGCTGTAAAATGGCCCAGAAGACGCCATCTGGCTGGAATATGCCCCCTATCATCCCAAAAGCCTATAAAGGCAACCAGCCCACCAGCACCGGAAAAAGCCGCAACAACAGACCAGTCATTAAATCCTGCCATGGCCATGCTGAAAAGGGTAACAACAAAAATGATGACAACTGCCAGCCCTCCCCCTCTGGGCGTAGGTGTTTCATGGGAGCTGCGGTCACAGGGGGTATCCATAAGACTTTTGGAAATTGCATAATGCCTGACAATCCGGGTCAAAACATAACTGGCAAGAAAAACCAGAAGTATCATAGCGGCAACATACGGCATTATTATATCCGGCCTTTCATGAAATGTTCTGCTGTCTGCTGAAGTCCTTGCTCCATGCTTACGGGAGGCCTCCAGTTTAAAAGCCTTTTCGTTTCTTCGATGTCAACCTGAAGGTATCCAAACAGGCGCTGAACAGAGTCTCTTCTGCCAAGAGCCGATGCCATGGACTCTAAAAAAAATTGCGAAACCGGCAGGATCAGAGGGGATTTGCCCAGAGTTTTTCCCATAACCCGCACCAGGTCAGCCGTGCTGATATCAGCCCCATCGCTGACAAGAAAGGTACGGCCAGCGGCTTCGGGATGAACAATGCAGGTACGAATAAGACTAACAAGATTGTCAACAAACACAAAACTGCGTAAATTAAGGGCTTTGCCCAGTGGCAGAGGTAAACCTTTTGCCACCCATTTCATCAGAGCCAGAAAATTTGCACGAACACCAGGTCCATAAACAAGAACAGGACGAATAATCACCACTTCCATGCCCGTTTGCTCCGCAATCTTTTTCAAGCCCTCTTCTGCTTCCATTTTGGATATGGCATAATAATCGGAAGGGTTGGGCCTGTCTTCGGTTCTGAAGGGTTTTTCTGGCTGGGAAGATTCGCCGTTTACTTTGATAGAACTCAGGTAGATAAACCGATCTACCCCTGCAGCAGCGGCCTGTTCTGCAAGATGAAGAGTGCCATGGGTGTTTACCTCCCGAAAAAAATGCAATGTATTCCGTCTGTCTTTTCGGGGCAGATGGGCAAGCCCTGCTGCATGAATAACAACACCCGTCCCATGAAGAACGGGAGCCCACTCTACCCTCCTGTTCTCTCCCATGCTGTCAACATGAAGCATTTGCCAAGGGTATGAAACTTTTACTGCCTGACGTACGGTTCCTTTTACATCATATTCTTCTGCTAACTGGCGGATCACTGCAGAGCCTATAAAACCGGATGCACCCGTAACCAGAATTGATTTATTTGTTGTTTCAAGCATCTATGCCACCAACCCTTATGAAGGTTACAAGAATATGGACAGCTGCATGATTTCCGGTCTTGCTTGAGATCTGATTCATGGACGTCAAAAACACCGGAACTCCCGGAGTCAGTTGTGACTCCGGGAGTTCCGGTGTTTTTACCATATAAGGATCGTTGCTGCCACCATAAAGCTTGTCTGAAAATTATTGCCACAAGCCACGCCACACACCATATGGCTATTGTATGCGCAGGAATCAGCCAGGCATTGAATTGTTAAGATGTTTTCTTCTGGCAGTATCTATGGCTCTTTTATAAGAGAGATCAGTTTATGATTGACTTTTTTTTCATCAAACTTTTCCCTTGCAATCTGATAACTTTCCAGTCCCATTCTCAAAATTTCTTCCGGATTTTCTATGAAGTATATCATTTTTTCCGCCAGTTCATCCGGCGACCAGGGCGGCACCATAAAACCATTGACTCCCTGTGTAACCGTTTCCCTGCAACCGGGTACGTCAGTGGTAATGACGGCCCTGCCGATGGCCATTGCTTCCTGTGTACTTCGTGGAAGACCCTCTCTGTAGGATGGCAGAACAAATACACTGGAACGGGCAACCCATTCAACAACGTTACTCACATGGCCCGGATACTCAATAGTACCGCTTGCCATCAGATCTTTCAGCCTGCTTTCGGTGATACCACCCGGATTATTTTTATCCAGCCCTCCCAGCATAACAAAATGGGCTTTTGGATAAACGGCCTTCACTATTTTTGCCGCAGCCACATATTCATGCACACCTTTTTCCGCCAGCATACGACCAACAAAAATAAAAGAGACCGGATTCTGTGAAGGTGGGGTGTAGGGATAACTGAAAAGATCCAGTCCAATACCGCCTAAAATACAAATTTGTTTTACTTTGATACCATAGACTGTAATCAGATCATTAAAATCATCCTGATTGAGAAAAATAATTTTTTCAGCAAACAAAAAGGCTATTCTGTATAAAAAAACCTGAACAAATTTTAAAAAACGCCTTCTAACGGACAAACCTTCCGGCCTGTCTGTAAAGACATATCCAAGCCCTTCCAGCATGCCTATGCGCCTTTTCACACCCGCCATAACTGCGGCTAAAATACCGAAAACCACTGGCTTTGCAAAATATGAAAAAACAATATCTATACGCTTTTTTCTTAACAATGAAGCCAGCTTTACGGTATTAAAAAGATCCTTTAAAGGATTCAGACCAGACCGGCTCAGAGTATAGGGAACAGGCACAGCGCCGAGTAAAGAAATTTTGTTCATTACCGCTATATCATGAAAATCCGAGGCAAAGGCATATACCTCATAACCTTGGGAAACGAGGTCTCGGATAAGACCGGAACGGAATCCCAGGAGGGTTTCAGCTGTGCTTCCGATTATAGCCACTCTCATATCTGTCCAACCATCCGAAACTTCATGAATCCCTTCTCCGGCATAAAATACTCATGCTTCGATTGAGGATAAATACTGAGAAAAAAACAGCCTCAGCCCTATTTAATATTCTAACAACATATAGAAATAAACGCAAAGCAACGGAAGAGAAACGCCGGGATGAAAAACAGAAACCGTAAGGGTGACAGACCTTTCCCATATATATGGCTCAACCACGTGCTGTGCAAAAAGCAACATCATTCAAAAATTTTTATATATTTGTTGGCCAGTTTTTCATAGGAATGATTTTCCATGACAAATTTTTTGCCATTCCTTCCCATTTCTCGGCGCTTTTTTTCAGGGAATTCATACAAACGAAGAATTCCTTCAGCAATGGCATTCGGATTTTCCGCTTCCACTGTTATTCCGCATTCTGCTTCTTTAATCAAATCAAAGCCATTGCTGTAAGAATGCAAAACTGGCTTTTCTGCATACATATATTCAAAAATTTTATTTGCTGCCACCCCGTAGTTATAGATATTTAAAACATTCCATCCTATATAGCAGACATCAAATCTTGCAAGGAGCGAAGGAACCTGTTTTTTAGGAATGTTGGGAAGAAACGAAACATTTTTCAAGCCAGCAGCCAATCTTTCCAGTCTCTTTTTTTCCTGCCCCTTACCTACAATAACAAAGTGTATATCAGGGTTGGTGATTTGACTGGCAGCGCCAATCAAATAATCAAGAGCATTAGCACATCCTAGTGTTCCTGCATACCCGATGATAAATCCAGTTGAAGGCAACAATTTCTCCACAGAAGGCCTTAGTGGCTCATTTTCTGATATTTCGTGAAAATCTACACCATTGGGTATATATTCAAAATCCGTATCCATTCCCTTCTCGCGCAGATAATTGCCATAGTTAGGAAGGTTTGAGGTTACCTTACAAGCTTTCTCAATTCCAAATTTTTCCATCCATGCCATAGAAACAATCAAGGGATGAAATTTGGATACATTGGCCAGCTCCATTATGGTCTGGGGCCAGACATCCTTAATTTCAACGATGAAACGACAGTGGTTTTTTCTGGATAAAAAATAGGCAGGCAGAATGGGATACGTTGCCGTTGGAGCCACGATAATTGCCTGCGGTCTTGGCAATCGGGGCAAAAAAAAGAGGCTTGCAGAAAAAACAAGCCACTTCAGCAAGCGTACAGGACTATGGGACCGGTCATAGGAGGGCACCTTAACCCATATATAACTGATGCCATCAATGATTTCCTTCGTAAACCAGCCACGGGTCCGCGGAGGATTCCGCAAGAGATGCGAGTAGGATGCGGAAATAATAACCACATTATAGCCATGCCTGATAAACTCTCGGGCCAGACTGTAATGCCTGAAATGAAGGCCATGTTCCGGACTACCGGCATATTCATTGATGATCCATATGCATTTTTGTTCCGAGCATATTTTCATATAAATCCAGGAGTTTTTGTTCTTCCGTTTTCCATGTATATTGTCTCATCACCGCACTGTATCCGTTTTTGCCCATCTGTTCAGCCAAGGCAGGATTAGAGCTAAGTGAATCAATGGCTTCCGCTAATGCTGATGAATTTACAGGATCAACAAAGAGACCGCAATGGTTATTCTTTAGAATACTGCGCCACAAAGGAAAATCAGACGCAATAACCGGAATTCCAAGCCCCATATATTCAAACATCTTAACAGGAAGGGAATCAATATAGTTTGGGATGGGATGCAAAATCACTAAACCTGCCATGGCATTACGGATCAGACTACACACAGCCGTACGGTCAAGCCATCCAAGCTCGTCTACATATTGCCATCCCGGAAGTTGCCTTAGCTCATCTTTATAGTCAGATTCAGGGAAAATACCCGCCACTTTAAGACGAAGAGGTTGCCTGACCAAAGCCAGTGCCTCCACCATCTCCCGCATTCCTCTTAGAGGACTTATGCTTCCTGCATAGACAAGGTATTGTTCTGACTCTGTTTTTTCGTTTAAAAACTCCTTTGTTTCTTCCTCCATGGGAAAATTATTCACATTCACTACACAGGCATTCACAGAATGTAATCTTGCCTGTATAAAAGGGGTGGCTGTTACGATTGCGTCGAAACCTCTGCTAACGAGACCAAGGAAAATACGGGCAGTAAACGATAGACCACCTCGCAAAGCTTTGGGTATATAGGGTTTAGACAAAATCTGAACCGGAATATCTTCGTGCACATCGAAAACAACTTTTTTCCCATGCATTTTGAGCAGTATACCCCAAACAATCAGCTCAGGATCATGCAGATGATACAAATCCGCATCCAGAAGCAGTGCCTTTTTGTATACTTTCCAGGCTGTATGAAAAAATCTCTCCCCTCTTGTCTCTGGCAAACCGACATCCAGAATCCTCATCCCATCACTTGAGCACTCGTCACCCTTGCCATCCCCGACTATAAGGGTAACGGCATATTTTTTTTTAACCAGGGACCGGCACTGTTTCCAAACTATTCGAGTATCGTGGCGAGAATGTACGGAAGTAAGATGGCAGCAATGAAAAACCACTCCTAAAAATCCTCCAGTTCTTCGTCCGTATCTTTATTACATGAAGCGGATTTCCCATTAGTGAAACAAAACTTCGTTTTTTTAAACCATTCCGGCGATCCCACCCCCAGAAGCTTTGTCGAATCTGTAACGGCAATTATTTTTTCACCACATCTTCCTGCTTTTGAACTGTTTATTCGATATATCACAACCAGAATCTTTTCCTTAAGACGGGATTTGTATAATTCCAGTACCATTTTATTTTTACGCATGATTTTTTCGTCTACTACAATCCATTGTGCATCTGAGTTCAAAACAGACCCAAAAGTCAAAATGAATCTGAGTTCAGGCGCCATGGAATTCCACATTTCGGAATCAATAACCCTATCCAGATCACCAGCAGCTTCTGTCAAAGACGAAACAAAAGATTCTGGCAAGCCTGTATCAGGCCAGCCAGCATTTTCTGGCAAGCAGAATATTTCACGGATGCTTCTATCCGGGCAAGAGTAACTCCCGGACACAAGACCCATTGCGTTCACCGCACTGACAAATTCTTTTTCAGAATGACCCAGCAAAGCGGAAGCTATAACATACATTGAATACTGATTTAACTTAAACGGAGTCACCACCCCCAGGCGATCCCCCGGAACCAGCCTATAGTGATTTTCCGGATTATCATTACTGGCAAGGCCCGGATGCATGCGAAGAGTGTAGTCTGTAAGTAACTCTCTCTTTGATGGGGTTGCCTTAAACCCTTTTATAAATAAAAAATACCGCTGCACCTGAGGGTAAAAACGGTTAATTGATGTGATCAGGCCGAAGCTATTCTGTAAATTCACCAAAGCAAAGCGAAGGGCAACAACA
>NZ_JAPFPW010000032.1 GCF_026155325.1 Desulfobotulus pelophilus
GTCATGAGGTCTATCAGAAAGCCAGAAATGCCCGACCTCAAAGATGGACTTCCGATACAAGGAACTGGCAGCCGGAGCTTGAGGTAGCCCTTAATCCGGGTAAAAAGCAGGGACATCTCATGGAAAAACCCTGCCTTGAAGCTGCCTGAAAAAATCAGGCTCCCGGTGACATCTATCTTGACACTTACCGGGAGTGTCTAAAGTCGACGTTAATGAACAGAATGAGCAGGCGCTGGGTTTTTACCAGTATATTGGTTTTAAAGTTACGGGGCGCTCCCCAGTCGATGGGCAGGGTAAAGCCTACCCGTTGCTGCATATGGCGCTATAAAAATTGAACACGGCCAGCCACAACGACGTATTTTTCGTTGCGGCTTTGCCTTCACTACAAAGCCGCGCATGCTGGCGGCGTTATACGTGTGATTATGAATAAAAAAATGATCAAAATTATTGATAAACGCCAATTGGTTTCAGTAATGAATAAAACGAAATGGCGTGAGCTTTGTGAGGACTTTGAAAAAATCCAGGATCTGTATGTCAACGTTCGTTATAAATTAATCAGTTCGGATCAGGTATATGATTTTGGTCCCGTTTGGTGGAATCTGGTTTTTGACGAGGCAGCCACTATTGAGTGGATGGATTTCAACCCCATCAAAAAAGAACATGCAGGCCGCTTTATCCCAGACAAGGAAACTGACATATCTGAAATAATTCTAAATATATTTAAAAAGCACACTATCCCATATTCAATTGAGCAAAAATACTACAGAGTCTGGGGGTATGTAGGCAAAAATGAGCATCCCACATTCGTATAACCAGCGGCTGCACCGTAGGTCAGGTTGGCCCTTCGGGCAAAAAGGAGAGAACAGGATCAAAGTTAATGGACCTTGCTCATAAGAATATACAGTGGATATTCACACGCTATCCATCACCTGGCACCTAGGGAAGCTGAATGGATATAAATATAAAGTAAATCATACCATGCCCGTGCACTGGATTGCCAGTTTACGCACATGAAGCATATGGCGGAAAATACCTCCCATGACGGTCAACCCCGATCTTCCGATCGCTGGCCTTATTTGCACTGCGCTCCAGCTCACCGGGTACCTTTGTATTCATGCCTCTAAGGACCCATCGTAATAATAACGGACTCAAGTTTCTGACTTGCGATAAAAACGGGTCACCCCATTTTAATGACCATGAAATCAGCCCAACATCTGCCCCTTGGTTTTCGGCCGGCCGCGGCTACCTTTGAGGATGCCCGTTTCTTTGCGCAATCCCTTAACACAGCCAGTGGTGGCCTCCTGCGTTTTCTGTTCGGATCGGCGTACGAAGAGATTCTTGCACAGACCAGTCTGGTTCCCGGCCATGACCTTTCCCTTGAACATGCCCTGATTGCAGAACTTAACGGAAAACCCGTAGCCCTGCTCAGCGGCATGCCCACGGCCGTCATGGCCGATTTTTCACCTGTACTGCGCTGGGCCGCAGGAAGACAGATCTGGCGGGCGGGTATTCTGGCCCTTGCCGCCCTCCCCCTTTTCGAAGCAATGTCAAAGCACAATCCGGGAAACTGGTATCTTCAGGCCCTGAGCGTATCCGAACACCTGCGGGGAAAAGGGGCGGGTTCAAGCCTCCTTGCCATGGCCGAAGAAAGAGCGAAAAACTGTGGCGCCCACCGCATCACCCTGGATGTATCCTCGGGCAATGCAGCGGCACTTCGTCTGTACCAGCGTATGGAATATGAACAGGAAAGTATCTCGTCCAGGGCTTGGCTGATGGGGGGCCTGCGGGTACACCGTCTGGGCAAAACCCTCCGGTTCCATGGAGAAACCGGAATTCCTGAGCTGTAAAAGAATCACAACATTGCAAGAACATCTTCCTCCCGCAGGTTTTCCGTCTCCGAAGACGAAGATCCTGCCTTCCGCCTGAGCAGATCCTTTCCTGTATTCCCACCATCAACGGATAAAGTGCATCCAGACC
Source organism: Desulfobotulus pelophilus (assembly GCF_026155325.1). Classification (NCBI taxonomy): domain Bacteria; kingdom Pseudomonadati; phylum Thermodesulfobacteriota; class Desulfobacteria; order Desulfobacterales; family Desulfobacteraceae; genus Desulfobotulus; species Desulfobotulus pelophilus. The sequence continues at coordinate 1,978 of NZ_JAPFPW010000032.1, forward strand.
TTATCTTCCTTTTCAGGTGGTGCAATCACGCCCCTGCCGTTTTCAACCAGCTTCATCAGCCATGCCATATTCCGTCCCAGCGTCCGCATAATCTGCGCCCCTTCCAGATCCCGGGTTGCCTCACCCGGTCGGGTACCATGAATCACATTCCAGTAATTGGAGGTTGGCATCAGCATTTCCGAATAACAGAGAAAGTTGTTGAGCTGATTGAAGGCAGGCAGGCCTCCCGAACGGCGTACGGCCACGAGCGAAGCCCCCACCTTGTGCCGCAGCATGCAACCGTTCATTCCGGCCACATAAAAAGCCCGGTCCAAAAAGGACTTCATGGTTCCTGCTATGGCAGAGTAATGAACCGGAGAACCGAGAAGAATGCCATCGGCCTGTTTCATCAGCTGAATCCACTCATTGACCGGATCCTCTGCCTGAATGCACTGCTCGTTCATGTTTTTCGCACACTGGCCACAGGCCAGACATCCACGGATGGCCTTGTTGCCCACATGGACAATCGCCGTTTCTATGCCCTGCTGCTCCAGCTCAGCAGCCACCATCTGCAAGGCATGAAAGGTATTGCCCTTTTTATTGGGACTGCCGTTAAACGCCACAACTTTCATATGATCATCCCTTTCCTGTCCGGATTCATATGGGAGAGAACCTTTGCTTTCCCATCCTTTTGTGCCATATTTATCCCTAGGTTCCATTCAGTCAATAACGTACTTTTTCAATACTATGTAACTTTTAGGGTACCGTACTATTGGTTCAAACCCGGCAGGGGGACAGACATATGGATCAGAATGCATCCGTAAACGACCTGATTGTGCATCGAGGCAAAGAGTATACATGTGGTATCGACGTAACGCTTGCAGTGGTGGGGGGCAAATGGAAAGCATCCATCCTCTGGCATCTGGCGCAGGAAACCATGCGCTTTTCTGAGCTGCAGCGGCAGTTTTCCGAAACAACCCGCAAAATGCTTACCCAGCAACTGCGCGAACTGGAGGCCGACGGACTGGTTCACCGCAAGATCTACCCCCAGGTTCCTCCAAAGGTTGAATATTCCCTCACGGACAAAGGCAGAAGTATTTATCCCGTTTTAGACATGATGTGCGAGTGGGCAAAGGAACACTTGCAGGACGAAATATCGGGATAACGGACTGTGGTCAGCCACACAGGACGAATCAGGGCCGCATGCATCTTTTTTTAAAAGAACTCCTGGCACTATGGCACAAAAGCCCGACTCCATACCCCGAAGCAAAAAACATACGCGCTTACTGGTGATTCTGCTGCTTGTTTCACTCGCGGGTCCTGCGGGCTGGTTCACGGAAAGACATCTTCCGGTCATGCTGGCCAAAAAGTTACCGGAGGCAGAGTCCGTGCTGGTCATCAAAAGTGAGCGAAAACTTTTTCTTCTCAGGAAAGGAAGCCCCTACCGGACTTACGGTGTCGCCATCGGCGGCAATCCCCTTGGCCCTAAGCAGGAAGAGGGGGATCAACGCACACCCGAAGGTGATTATGTGCTTGACTGGAGAAATCCGAACAGCGCCTTTTACCTCTCTTTGCACCTGTCATACCCCAACAGAAAAGATCAGGACCGCGCCAAAGCCCTTGGCATGGCACCGGGCGGCATGATTATGATTCATGGCCAGCCCAACGGACTGGGCTGGATGGGACCACTGCTCCAGCTTCGGAACTGGACCGATGGCTGCATAGCCCTCACCAATACGGCCATGGCAGAGGTATGGCAGGCCGTACCCGATGGGACCCCCATTCGCATAGAGCCCTGACAACCATCGTTTTTACTGCCCTACCCTCCCTCCACACCTCTTTCCCCTGCCTCCACCAGCATCACCCGACCAGCATGGCTTTCAACAGCCCCCCGCAGGCTGAATGGAAACGGCAATCCCGTTCAGTACGGCATTGCCTGAAACCGGATCCATGGCACGGGGAGTGAGACGGTTGACGTTCACGCCGGGGTGGGTTTCGGCTACGGAAAGTCTTGCACCGGGGTACGTATGTCCCCAGCCGTGGGGCAGACTCACAAGACCCGGCAGAATGCGCTCCGACAGGCTTAGGGGTGCTTCAAGGCTTCCCGCATCAGAAGTAATCCGTACCATCCCGCCTTCCTTGAGGTGCAGGCTTCTGGCATCTTCCGGATGCATCATCAGAGTGCAGCGACTTCCCTTCAGAAGCGACGGAAGATTGTGCATCCAGGAATTATTGGTGCGGAGCTGACGCCGCCCGATGAGCAGAAAAGGCCGCTCCCCGCGATGAACCCTCTCCTCCGCCCTGTCCAGACGACGGATGTCTTCTGCCAGTATCTCCGGCAGAAGATCCATGCATCCGTCCGGAGTGGCCAGCACATCGTTGAGACGGGGTTTCAATGGCCCCAGATCCATCCCGTGGGGCAGTGCGGCCAGCTTTTCAAAGGAAAGCCCATGGGGTTTCATGCCAAAGGCATCCCCATAGGGACCGATTTTCAAAAGAAAATCCAGAATCCGCTCCGGCCCCGGTGGCGGGGTAAGGCCCTGAATCAGCCTATCCGCCGTCACACCTGATTCCTCTCCCAAGGCGGCCACCACCTTATCCGTAAGTCCCCCAAGAATCATCCTTTCCACAAGCTCCGGTGGCGCATCCGCACCCTTTCCCTCCGCAATAAGGGCAAGCCGGGCCAGAATCTCCCACTTGGCTTTCTCCCCATCCGGAACGGGGAAGACCGGAGCACTGTACACCGCCGTATTACGCACGGAAAAACCATGGAAAAAGAAATCATAATGGCCCTGAGAAAGGGGAGAAGCGGGCGGCAGAATCACATCTGCATGGCGGCTTGTGTCGTTGATGTAATAGTCCACCGCCACCTGAAAATCCAGTTCTGAGATAGCAGCATCCAGCCGGTCGCTTTCCGGCAGGGCGATGACGGGATTGCCTGCCACCGTAATCAGCATACGTACCTGCCCTTCCCCCGGAGTTTCCATTTCCTCGGCAAGAACGGATGCTGGCAGCTCGCCCATGACCTCCGGCGCTCCGGAAACCCGCGAGTGCCAGCGTCCCGTAACAAAACCCTTTTTGGACGTGGCCTTTGCCTGCATGTGGGCAGCCAGGGGAAATCCCGTGCCTCCGGGAGCATCAAGGTTGCCGGTGAGAAGATTCAGCACCTCGATGGCCCAGCAAGCAAGGGTACCATGGGCCGTGACCGATGTCCCCATACGGCCATAGAGGGCAGAAGGCCTGGTGAAGGCAATACGCTCTGCCAGATCCTGCACGGCTTCCAGCTTCATGCCACAGACCCCTGCGGCCCGCTCCAGAGTAAAGGGGCTGACCGCTTCTTTCAGCCCCTCCAGATTCCGGAGTCTGACATTCAAAGCTTCCGTACGGACCGCATTTTTGTCAAAAAGATACGAGATCAGTCCCAGAAGAAGATAAACATCCGTTCCCGGCTGAATGGGCAGGTGGATGTCTGCAACTTCCGCCGTGCGGGTACGCATGGGATCAATCACCATGCAGGCACCGCCCCGTTCCTGAAGATCCCGGATACGGCGGCGCATGTCCGGAGCCGTCATGAGGCTGCCGCCCGATACCAGGGGATTGCCGCCGAAAATGACAAAAAGCTTTGTCCGGTCAATGTCCGGCACAGGAATGGCCACAGGGCTTCCATAAAGAAAACCACAGGCCGCCTGCTTGGGGATCTGGTCCACACTGCTTGCCGTATAGATGTTCCGGGTTTGTAAAGCCCGGATCAGGGGAGCCATGAAAAGGGCTCCGGCCATGGTGTGGGTGTTGGGATTGCCAAGATAAAGCGCCACGCTGTTTTTGCCATGGGCGGCCCTCACCCGCTCCAGGCCCTCTTCCACCTTCCGGAAGGCCGTATCCCAGTCCACGGTTCGGAACCCGCCTGCTTCTCTGATCACCGGCTTTCTGAGGCGGTCTTTGTCTTCATGGAACTCTTTTAAGGCAATACCCTTGGGGCAACAGAACCCCCGGCTCAGCACGTGGTCTTTGTCACCGCGTACCTGCACCACTTCCTCACCGGAAAGGGTGAGCTCCAGACCGCACCCCGCCTCACAAAAGGGGCAGACCTTATAATGTATCCGGGTTTCCATTGTACTTCTCCCTCACAACAGATCCTTATCAGGCGAGCCTCAAACCGCAGAACGGAGCTCCGCTTTCAGGCCGGCAACACAAAGTTCCAGAATGTCGATGTCCCGCTTCAGGCGGGCCAGCAATATGCCGCCCTCCACTCCGGTGAGAATACGGAGGGCAAGGGTCCGGGAAGAATCCACGGGTGCCAGGGACCCGTCTTCCACGGCCCTTTCTATCCAGAGACCCATACCGGCAAGGCTCTCATCCAGCACGCGGGAGACCGCTTCCGCCACACCGGGGACCGTATCCGCCGTTTCCATGGCCAGATTACCGAAAAGGCATCCTCCGGAAAGACCGTTTTGCCTGTGAAAATGCAGCACCCCGTTCAGAAGACGGCACAGGCGATCCCCGTACAGCCCCCTTCCCGCCCTTTTAACGAGGTAGGTGCGGTACTCCTGCCAGGCCCATTCCACCACTGCCACCACCAGAGCTTCCTTTCCCGGATAATGGAAATACAGATTCCCCTTCTGCACACCCGTGGCGTCTGTGATATCCCGCAGGGTTGTGGCATGGTACCCTTGGGTGTTGATCAGCTTCAGGGTGGCGGCAAGAATGTGGCTTCGGGTACAGGCACCTTTGGTCATAACTTCTTTTTTCTGGCTGTCTCGTTTCATGGGGGGAGCCTAGCAAAAATGTACCGAACGGTCTATTTTTTCCTATACCTGCCTCCATAAGGCAGATCTGCGGAAGAATTCCTGAAAAAGGGAGAAAGGGTCAGGGCAGCAGATAGGTAATGTGATCCGAAAGGCGGGAGTGCTGACAGGCAGGCTCCCCTGCTATGCAGTCAAAAACATCTTTCCATGTCAACAGGGTAATCTCCTCACGAACCCGATGATGATCTACGGACAAAGGATTTCGGTTCCTTTTCAGATAGTAGAGATGAACTTCCTTGATATCATGGAAAGAATCAATGCCAGCCCATCCTGCCCCGCCTGCATCCAGCAGATCTCTCAAAAACAGGAAATTCTGAATCTGCTGAGCGGCATTACCGCTTTCCAGCTTTGCCTCCACAAAATGCAGGCTGTCACCGGTAATCATCATCAGATCCTGTCTCATATTAAAAACAGCTCTGAGCTTTTTGGCGCTTTGATCCTCGGGAGAAAGCCCGCTCCAGTTACCGGGCGATTGAATATAGCCCCGTTTCGAACGATAATCCTCCCGGTCTGTCACATCCCTGAAATCAATATGAAGCAGGGTACACAAAGTTCTGAGGTATTCTTCCCTCTTCCCGTTCAGCTCCTGCTTCTTCCGCTGTCCGGGCTTTCCAAAGGTCATCCAGTAATCCCTGATCACGGAAGCTTCCGTATAAATTTCAAAATTTTTACAGCTTTTTTCTCCCATAGGGGGGAACAGTTCTGCTGCCAGCACGGGGTTGTCCTGCAGTGCACACATAATTTGTGAGCAGAAAAACCTTTCTTCCCTGTTAAAAAAATAACGCTTCCTCATTTCATCTCCTCGCCGCACAGACATGATCATACAACCCAATTACCCTGATACAGGGTCCGGGTATTGCCACCTTTTTTCCCGTACTCCGGATATCCCCCCCATGTGTATCACCGGAAAAAAAAGCAAACCAGCTCTGTTTACCCGTCACCCAAGGTATCTGCCTGCCGTTTCGCTCCGCCACTCTCACCCATCCTTTCTATCCTGCCTGCAGGGAAACCTCCTTTTCAGATACAAAAGAGCAGGGCATATCCATGCAGGCAAGCAGCCTTTCCGGAGCCAGTTCCTGCAATCGTCTGGCAAGGTAGGCAAACATAATTTTTCTGGAGTGGCACTCATCTTCCGAAACCATCAGTCTGCCCTGTTCGTAATAGGCATACTCCGGACAGCCCCCCCTGCAAAGACTGTAGTAGGAACAGCCGCTGCAACGGGTATGCACTGCCTGACGCCAGCGGTTTCTCAAATCTTGCATACGGGAGGAGTTGAATATCTCTTCCATGCTCATTTCCTGAATGTTACCCAGATAAAATTCCGGCCCTACAAGGGAAGAGCAGGGATACACTTCACCGTCCGGGTAGATGGAAAGGTAGCGGGTAAAACAGGGCCCCTTATAGGTACAGATGGAGGGCGGCACACCCAACAGGCCCTGCAACATGCTCCCTATGGGTTCTATATGCTTGATTGTATGATCATTTCTCAGCCAGAAATCGAAGACCTCCATCAAAAAAGCCGTCCACTGATCGGCACGGATGCCAAGGTCCGGCGAATTCGCTGTCTTTTTAAAAGGAAGAAACGAAACACCACTGATGCCAAGTCCGCTAAGCCTCTGCAGCATCCCCTCCGCATCTCCCACATTCTCACAGGTGACCACAGAAATCACACCGGCCGAACTTCTTACGGATTGTAATCTCTGAATACTCTGCTCCACACAGGGCTCCGTAGCACGACCCGTTACAAACGGACGGGAAGGACTCTGTTCCCTTTGATTGGCATCGTAGCTGATACCCACCTCAAAGCCATGGCTCATGAGGATATCGATGAATTGCCTGCTCAACAAAGTGCCATTGGTCTGAATACTGTTGCTGACCTTCTGATCGGAATCCCGCCGGTACAGACTCTGCAACATGGAAATGTACGGATAATACCCCATACCGGCCAGCAGGGGTTCACCGCCATGCCAGACATAATTGATCCGGGAACAGGCTGCCTGCGCTTTGGAAATGATGTTTTCAAGAACCCCCAGATCCATCAGTGGATTCTGCTGTTTACAGGTTTTATCAACATAGCAGTATCGGCAGGCCAGATTACAGCCCCTTGTCACCTTGACAATCAGAGTTACGGAATCCGAGAAATTGCCACCCATAAATGTCTCCTGTTCTTACGTACAGGCAGGAGAAGGACCTGTTCTGCCTTCTCCTGCACAGTACCATCTTATCCGATTCTGCCACCAGCCGCCTGCAGCCTCTCAATCAGCGCATTTTTGGCGGCAATCTCCGCCTTCAGCTTTTCCGCCTCCAGAAAAAGGGTTTCCTTGGTAAAATCCTCCGGTCTGATTTTTGTCAGAAGGGCAGACCGCGTATCGCTGTAATGATTCTTGTAACCATCCTCACTATAGGAATCCCGATACTGCTCGTTATGGCCACCTCCTTCCCTATAGGTATCCCTGTAATCCGCAACGGAGCTGATCTCACCCAGATCTATGGCCCGCAGCGTTCTTTTTTCTCCCATGGCTGTCAAAGCAGAATTCAGTACGCCCCGAAGGTTTTCGCTGACTACCTTGGAAACCTCCTTTGCGATCTCCATGTTTTCCCTTTTATCACCGGTCATGATACTTCCTTTCAATTGTGATATGGAAACTGCCTGCTGGTACCCCTGTATGCCAAATGACTTACGCTGGCATCACCTCCTTCCCTCCTTCTGCTACGAAAACGCTATGGGTACACAAACCAGCCGTCATCAAATTCTTTCAACAAAGAAAAAACATGAGCGGGCGGTTCCACCTTTTCCATACAGGAAAAGCAACCACCGGTTTTCGTGATCATGCACAATCAACCTGGGCCATACAAGATGACAAGACTCTGAAAAGACTGCCTGAAATGGGCCATTCAGGTCCATGAAGAATCGCACGGCCCTTAGGCCTGATCGCGAAAGCAACATGAACAACGTTTCAGAAGAACCCACAAAATAACAGCCTCAGGGACATCAAAGACTCCGCAGAAGAAAGAAGGCCAAAATCGCTTGCCCATAGACCGGCACAGATGACTGTGCCTTTGCTTTACTGCCGGATTCATGGTTCGCTAAGACAGGAAAAACAGAAACTGTATGAAGGCAGGCCAGATTCGCATAACGGCCCGGATGGTGTCATCATCAGGACAGACGGAAAGGGCGGGAATGTGGGAACACCATCCATTGAAAAAACGTATCTTTTCATAACGCCTGCAAAGCGTAATGGCAAGATATTTTACGACATAGCGGATTATACCTTTGATTTCAAAAAACCTGCAACGCAAAACTCCCATCATTACCGGATCGTGAATGGATCAAAAAACCATATCGCCAGCACAGAATCTTTTTTCTCCCCATTCAACAGAAAAAGGGTGCCATGTGGACCAGCCATCAGAAAAGACGCCATCATTGCATGAAAACCTCTTTGACAACGTATCCGGTACAGCATTGAACCTGTACCGGATAGGTATGAACGGAACTTCATCCTGAAAAATTCAAGCGATACCTTCAACCGTCTTGATGCCAGTCCTGCAGCCTCCTTCTTCAGCTAGAACCTCGTCTTTTCCACTCCTTTCCTTTCCAAAGGCGCGGGTAGCCTTCAGGAGAACAGGGGTCACCAGACCATCGGCAAGGAGGGCCGCGGTAATGCCAAGGGCGGTGAGAAGTCCCAGGTTCACGTACACCTTGGCAACGGATGTGAGATAGACGGAAAAATTGGCTATGATCACAAGGGAGGTCATCACAAGGGATAAGCCTATGGTCATGAAGGTACGACGCATGCTTTCTGCATACGAGCCGCAGCGCTCAAAGGCCAGCCGGGCATGACTGATGAAGTGGATGGTATCATCCACGGAAAGCCCCAGCAGCATGGGCATGATGGTGATGGTCATCATATCCAGAGGAATCCCGCACCAGCCCATGACCCCACCCACTGCCAGGGCGGGTGCGATGTTGGGAATCATGGAGATCAGCCCCATGCGCAGGGAACCGAACACAAAGCCCATGAGCAGGGAAACAATGCAAAGAGCCATACCAAAGCTCATCAGCTGACCTTTGGAAACAAGATTCTGCATCACCGTAAAACGGGCAACGGAACCCGCAAGGCCCACGTGGGCTTCCGGAAAAAGACTTTTAGCCCTCTTTTTCACATACGCAAGTTCCTCTCTGGCTCCTCTGGAATTGTAATCGCCCATTTCCACCATCACCCGCAGCCGCCTGTCCTCATAATCCGTCCATCTGCGGGCTTCCTCACCGCCCCCGTTCTCATAGAGAAGCAAAAGCTGGGCTGTCATTTCACGGGTTTCCGGCAGGGCATAAAAGGCCGGATCCCCATCATGCACAACCTGATTCAGATCCTTGATGATGGGAAGAATGGAGGTGGTTTTCTTTGTCAGGGGAAGGGAGTCCATCTCCTGAATGAGGGTTTCCAGCCTCCGCAGCACATGGGGTTCTCTGATCATGCCCTCCGCATCAAAGGTGAGCAGCAGGTCCCAGGAATAAAGCGAGCCCACCTGGGAGTGGCCCACCTGATCAATGCGGGCCACATAGGGAATTTTCAGGCCAAAGGTTTTGCGGATGTCAAAGCTCACCTCAAGGCGAAAAATTCCCGCCGAAAGAATGAGGGTGAGGATGGCAAAACCGAGCAGAATCTTTTTGGGATGCCGCATCACGGAAACGCTGGCAGCGGCCAGCATGTTTTCCGCAGGTCCCGCCGCCTCTTCCCTCTTTTTGCCGGAGACCTTTTCCAGCCCCGGCCCGAAGGAAAGCAGTACGGGCAACAGTGTTCCCACCATCAGCCAGACCATGGCCACAAGGCCTGCGGCGGTCATGCCCGTCCAGCGGATGGGCTTCACATCCACCAGTAAAAAAGCCATGAGCGCCCCCATGGTGGTGAGGGCCGTAAAGGCCATGGGCCACCCCGTTTCCGCGACAGCATGACGAACAGCCCCTTTGCGGTCTCCCGTGCGGTAAAGTTCCCGATAGAAAAAACGAAAAAGATGAATGGCATAACCTATGGATACGGCCACTCCCATATATACAGGCACCAGCACCATGGAAGGATCCATGGTAACCCCCATCCACCCCTCAATGCCAAAAACCACAAGAATGGCAAGCACCGCTGTCACAATGGGATAAATTACCCCGACAAGGGTGCGCAGGGCAATACCAAGAACAAGGGCCGTCACCACGATGGACAGCATCATGTTCCGGACCGTCTCTTTTTTAAAAAAAGCCGTTTTGTCCGCACTGATAACGGGCATACCACTGGCCATGGGCTGGAGAATGGCAAACTCCGGACGGTTGACAATGGAAAGGGCCTTTTCTCCGATGGCCATATCCATGCCATTGCCATGTTCATCCCGCAGACCTTCGGCATAGGGTTTCAGGCGCAACAGCACCCATGCCTCCTTTGCGTCTTCGGACACAAGCCTTCCGGCAATCATGGGACGGGAAAGCCCTTTTTTCTTCAGCGCTTCCAGAAGAGGCACATCCCCCGGCACGGGATCAGGAATCAGCTGGCCCACATGAATGCCGAAGTCATCTCCTTCCGTAAATTCCATATCCGCAATGGAAAGAACGGCATCCGCATAGGGAACCTCCCTTTCCAGCGCCCTGCCAAGGGCGCGGATGCGGGTCAGGACCTCCGCATCAAAAATATTCTCTGCGGTCACCAGCACGGCCACATACTCGTTGTTGCCGAATATCTCCTTAAAGGCCTCTTCGCTCTTTCGCATGGGGTCATCCTCCATGAACCAGTTTTCCGAAGAGGTGTCGAGACCGATGCGCGGCAAGCCCGCCATACCAAAACCCACCAGAACAGAAAAAAAAAGAATCACAGCCCAGCGCCAGTTCAGCAAATGCCGGGCCAGCCTGTCAAAAATCCTGTGCATGAATTCGGACTGCATCATGACCTGCTCCCTTGTTTTAAAATGATACTCCGTCAACACAACCTTCACGGCTCTCTACGCCATGGGCTGCCCGTAACGGGAGCCCACCTGAAAAAACACGGCCCTCACCAGTCCATGGAGATTTTCCACCACAGCTGAGAATGATCTCTGTAAGGGCCAAAGCGTTTTCCCTGCCCCTCAAAGAGATGCAGCCCCAGCGCAAGGCGCACCCCATCCCGGATTTCCCAGTCCAGAACCGTTCTTGCGTACACATCGGAATCCGATGGATCATAATAGACAAAACCAGAAAGCTTCAGCCTTTCCCGGAAAAGCTTCTGCTCCGCATTCAGGGTGAAAAGGGATGAGAATGTTTTCTGCTCCATGGAGGCAGTAGCCCCCGGAACCCAGTCCCCCATGGCCTGAAATCCCAGTGTTCTATTGCCCGAAAGGGTGAGGTCACAGCCCGCCAGCAGCATCCAGCGATCCCGCTCCTCCGCCAGCCCCCCATCCCGGCTGTTCCACCACCACCCGTCAAACCAGGCCGTTTCCAGCCGCCACACCGCATCCCCCGCGGGAAAGGCCGCATCGGCCCCCAGCATCAGGGTTCTGGGGTAAGACTTTCTCTCCGCCTCCTTCATCACAGCCGTTTCCATGGGTGCCGAAAGGGCATACAGGGAAAAATCAAAGGCCGAGGCATAGTGGCCGAGACGAAGCCCCAGACCCATGGCATCCAGACCATCGGGCTTTTCTTCCTCAGGGCCAGTCCCCGCACCCAGCCACCATGGAGAATCCTTTCCGGGATATTTTCCCCCATGGAAACGCGGTATCCAGATAAACTCCAGCTCTCCCTTTTCCAGCCATCGGCTGGCGCGAAGGCTGTCTACACCCAGCCGGATTTCCTCCAGCTCCCGTGTTACGGACTCCCGGCTGTCCACCGGCGAAAGCCGATCCACAATGCGCAGCCCGTCGGCCCGGCCCCAGATGAGAATCTGCCGCCCTGCCCTTGCCTCCCAACCCTGGGAGCGGAAGGTGACATAGCCTTCCCGCACACGCAGATCGGAGTCGTCGGGAATCCGGAAGTTTTCCACAGCTTCCAGGGTAAAAAGTCCGTCCAGGGATTCCCCCAGCCAGCCGGATGTCAAAGAAAGCATGGCCCTTGACGTCACCACTTCCGAACAATCCGAAAGCCGTACCCCATGCACCCATTCCCCATGGGCCTCGGGCCTACGCCACTCAAAGGCAGAAACCGGCTCTACCCTGACAAAAAGAAGCCCGGAAAGGACTGTCAGACCCCACAGCAACAAAACGATACTTCGTTTCATGGCTGAACCTGACGCAGCCGGGCCGGAGAGAAAATTTCCGGATCCATGTCTGTGTCGTAGCTCGTTTCCCGGTTCTCCATGATGGTTCTGTGCCTGCGCACCGTATCGTTCATCTCAGAGTGAAGCACGGTCCAGAAGCCCTGCACCTTTTCCGCCTTCCGCACGCGAAAGACCTTCAGCAGCCCGTCTCTGTCGTAGTATTCCGCCTTCACAACAAGGTCAGCGTCCTTTCGCACCCAGTAACGCACCTTTTCATAGGCAGGGTCTTCCCCAACAGACCGGGACAGCACCACCCAGCAGACAAAGCCATCCAGCTCCTCGACCCCTTCTAGGATGTGGGTATCCTGATCCACATGGCGCTTTCCCATGTCATCATAGGAAAAATCCGATCCCATGAACCGCTCCCGCCGGGCGGCTCCGCTGATACGGCGGATACGGCGCAGGGCAGGCATCCAGAGCCACTTGTCGTCTTCCTTATCCAGTTCATGGTAGTCATAGGATAAAAAAGCCGTGCCCCGCACATCACCGGGCTGCAGAAACACCATGAGCGTACGGACATCCCGGCCCTCATCCATGGACCGGCTCCGCATTTCCCGAACCCTGCGGCCCCCCCGGCTGTCTTCCAGGGTCATGGTCAGAATGGCACTGCGGTTATCCCCATTGGGCCTTTCATCCACCCGCACCATCACCTCCCTTCCCGTAAGCTCCGCCCCTTCCGCCTGTACGCGGAAGGGCAAAGCCAGCATGAATACTCCCAGCACCATCCATCCATATCTCATCCAAAACCTCCTTTTATCTTACTTCTACCCCCACTGCCCCTGCTTCCACCGCCCCGTTCGGGAAAGGCTCTGCCCGAATCCGAAAAAAAGGCGGCTCAGCCACTTCTGCTGCCGCGGCTTTGTCCACAGCACCAAATTCGTAGACTCAAAACTATTTTTGGAGTAATGAAAATTCTTATAAAGAGCTAGCCCGCCATTACTTTTATGATGGACGGTGGATTACGGTATGTGGAAAAAAACAGGAAACCGAAACAAGGGGAGGCGGATGTGTGTGGAGGAAGATTTTGGGGCGCAATCGCAAGAATGGAGTGGGTAGGGGACAGAAAAATGCCGCGGGAAAAGACTTGCCATCACAAAGGGGGTGATATACGAAAATTGAATCGTTTTTTCAGGTGCCATGCATGCCGGTATTTTCTGAAGAAGGCTTGCCACGGGGGCTGAAAACTGGATTGAGGGAGTTCTGTGGATAATATGCAAAATTGCCGATTATCCTGTTATAGGATAATGGTGGTCATATATTGCCCGGTTTTTTAAAACTTGAGGGATATACAGATCTGTACAATAACTTGTTATACGGTGGGCCTAGTAAGTCCACTTCGATCCTAAGCGGACGTAGCGGGCAGTATTTAGGAATATTAACTCAAGTTTCGGACTTGGCACAATA
>NZ_JAPFPW010000033.1 GCF_026155325.1 Desulfobotulus pelophilus
ACAAGATCCCCATTAGCAGGACTAAGATGCCCATTCCAGAAAGTTCTATAGTCATCGCATTCATGCTGATTGCTTTCTTGACGAATCATACGTACAATAATTTTGGTGTCCAATGCATTCTGCTGATTACGTCTCTTTATAAAATAAAGTATTTTTTCCATAATATCATCATAATCAACTCCACGGCGGATATTCTCATGGGTTTTTTTGGTTATTCCATCAAGAGAAAAAATGATTGTATTCAAACCACAATCCAAAAGTGCTTCCGTTTTATCCCGTGTAAGATGAGTTGCATTGGTAGCAAAACCTATACCTTTAAACCCTTTTTTCTTTGCCAGTGCAATTTTGGCAGGCAGGGTTTTATCTAGCAAAGGTTCACCCATACCATGCAATGTCAAATACTGGAGTTTATCTGTATAGGGTTCAAATTTTTTAAGTATTGATGCATAATCATTTATACTTAGAATACCCTTTCGGGGGGTATCTTTTATGGTACACATGATGCAGTCTGCTGAACAAATCCCAGCAACAATTTCTATTTGCAAGTGTTCAGGGATAACCATTTTTTACCTCCTGCCGCAACGAACAAGAGCATTCGTCCATGTCAACCAAACGAGTTTGCAGGCCAGTGCATTATCGGATCAATGCTGCCATTATTTCAAAATCACCAGTTCCGGAACAGCTTTGACAAACTTTGTCCCCTTTTCAGCCAGCCAATAGTTTTTATCAATAATTTCATCTGCAATATTCCAAGGCAGAATGAGAATATAATCAGGCAGCTCTATTTGAAGCACAGCAGGGTTAAGGATAGGGATATGACTCCCTGGAAGAAATTTATATTGCTTAGAAGGTGCTGCATCACAGACAAAAGGTAGAAGATCCTGCCTTACACCAGCATAATTGAGAAGGGTATTTCCTTTAGCAGCAGCACCGTATCCGACGACCTTTTTCCCCTTTTTTTTCTGTTCTATTAAAAAAACAAGAAGTTCATTCTTGATATGGTCAACCCTCGCCTGAAACTCCCCATAAATTAGGGTGCCGAGAAGACCTTCCGCCTCTTCCATGGCTAGCAGTGATGAGACAGAAGGAAGTTCCGGCGAAGGATTTTCTTCATGGCTACAATATATCCTGAGACTACCACCATGAACTGGTAACTCCTCCACATCAAGTATGCGTAGACCTGCAGCCTCAAAAATATGTTTAACGGCATGAAGAGAAAGATAGGAAAAATGTTCATGGTAGACTGTATCAAACTGCCCATGGCGGATTAGCCGCAAAAGATGTGGAAATTCCAGAGTAATAGTACCAAAGGGCTTCAGAATAAGTTTCAAGCCACGGACAAAATTATTGATGTCTGGAACATGGGCAAGGACATTGTTGGCCACTATTAAATCCGCCCTTTTCCCTTCATTTGCAAGACTTAGAGCCAAATCCGAGTCAAAAAAACGTTTAATAACTGGAATGCCAAGCTTTTCAGCAACAAAAGCCGTGCTTTGCGTAGGTTCTATGCCAAGACAGGGAATACCATAAGCAACAAAATTTTTCAGAAGATACCCGTCATTGGAAGCAATCTCCAGAACAAAACTATTACTGTTAAGGTTCAGCATAGCCTTCATTTTACTGCTGTAGCAGGCCGCATGTCTGAGAAAACTCTTCGATATACTGGAAAAGTACGCATAGTCTGCATGAAAAAGCTGATCTGGCTGGGCAAAATCTTCAGTCTGAACAAGCCAACATGCATTGCATAACAGAACCCTTAGGGGATAATACACTTCTGGCTTATTCAGATGATTCGAAGATAGATAGGCATTGGATGGCGGTGCCATACCGAGATCCAGAAAAATATGGGAAAGGGTTGCTCCGCAATGACGGCAGTTCATAAGTCTAGGCCTGTAAAAGAATCATCCAGAAAGGATTGCTCCGCATCACGCCTAGAAAGATTTATTACAGGACAAGGCCATTGAATAGCCAGTTTTGGATCTTCCGGGTGTAGCCCCCCTTCAGAAGGCATGTGATAGGGCGAGGTATGGAAATAGAGCAGTTCACTGTTACACTCCATCACCTGAAAACCATGTGCAAAGCCTTCAGGAATGAAAAGGGCCATTGCGTTTTCGGAACTCAACACCTCGCCGTGCCAATGTAGGAATGTTGGTGACTTTCTTCTCAGATCGACTACAACATCAAAAACCCGGCCCCTGATGCAGCTTACAAACTTGGCCTCCGCGAAAGGGGGATATTGAAAATGAATACCTCGTACTGAAGATTTTTCTGCTGTGCAGGTATGGTTTATCTGCACAACGGATCGATCGCTCATAATACCTGCAAGCTCTTTATCACAGAACATTCTTGCAAAAGAACCTCTCTTATCCTCTATTTTGGTTCGTTTCAGCGTATAAAGACCAGGCAATTTAGTTTCTTTTATAGTGAACCTTTTGTTCATAAAAATACAGCCTTTTCATATGCTGATATTTGGTCCATGCTTACCCTGAACATATCCCTACCTTCTTTCCACCCTTCATACCAAATAAGAGTTTGGTCCAGTGCCTCCGGTAGCTTCCAGCGTGGATGCCAACCTAACTTTGCTCTGGCAAGAGAACTGTCCAGCCTCAGGGAGGTAGACTCAGGCACATTTTTTTGGGGATCATGCCCCCACCTAAGCAAGGGAAAACGACGGCATATCTGCTCAACAATAGATTGTACGGTTACGGCATCATCACAAGAAGGACCAAAATTCCATGCACCTTCAAAAGAACTTTTCTGGGAATAAAGCTTTTCCGCTAACATCAGATAACCGGACAGAGGTTCAAGAACATGTTGCCATGGCCGTACAGCCGCAGGAGACCGGATCATCAAAGTCTTGCCAGTCTCCACCGCACGAAGGATGTCAGGAATAAGACGGTCTTCAGCCCAGTCTCCACCTCCGATCACGTTACCTGCTCTTGCTGTGGCAGTCCATACACCAGCATCTTTTAGAAACGATGAACGCCAGGCCGATGTGAGAATTTCAGAACAGGCTTTACTGGCAGAATAGGGATCGCGACCTCCCAAGGGTTCGTTTTCCCGGTAAGGCCAAAACCACTCTTGGTTTTCATAGCATTTATCCGTAGTGATATTCACCAACACCTTCACGCTGTTTATATTACGAGCAGCCTCCATGAGATGTACTGTACCCATAATATTAACTTCACATGTTTCAAAAGGAGCTGTATAGGATTGTCTCACAAGTGGTTGCGCAGCCATATGGAAAACAACCTCAGGCGCTGCCTCTGCCATAGCCCTATGCAAAGATTTTGAATCACGAATATCCTCAAGGTTATTCGCAACCAAAAAACTGCTTACCCCTGCAATATTAAAAAAAGCTGGTTCGATCGGTGGTCTGAGTGCATAACCATAAACTTTGGCACCCATGCTCGCTAGCCATATAGCAAGCCATCCACCTTTGAAACCTGTATGGCCAGTAAGAAAAACCCTCCTGCCTGACCAGAACGATTTAGTAATATGACTTTTTTTTACCATTTTTTCCATGGGGCATTTCCTGAAGACCAAAGTCTTTCCAGATAATTCTTATCTCGCAAAGTATCCATAGCATGCCAGAAACCTCGGTGAGTATAGGCCATCAGTTCTCCATCTCTTGCAAGCCTTTCAAGAGGCCCAGCCTCCCAAGAAGTACTGTCACCCTCTATCCGGTTCAAGACCAGAGGTGAAAGGATAAAAAAACCTCCATTGATCATCCCCCCATCCCCTTTGGGTTTTTCCGTAAAACCTGCTACTTGACCGCGATCCAACTCCAAAGCACCATAACGACCGGGCGGTTCAACGGCCATTACCGTGGCTAGTTTTCCGTGAGAATGATGGAAGACAATTTCAGAACTAATGTCAGCATCTGCCAAACCATCACCATAAGTAAAACAAAAAGCCTCTTCGTTTTCCAGGTAGGAAGCTACTCTCTTTAATCGACCACCGGTAAGGGTGTCTTCTCCCGTATCTACCAGAGTCACCTTCCAAGGTTCCGCTTTTTTTTCATGCACCTTCATGCTGTTTGTGGTCATATCAAAAGTAACATCGGACATATGAAGAAAATAGTTAGCAAAATATTCCTTGATCATATACCCTTTATATCCGCAGCATATAATGAAATCATGAATCCCATGGAGAGAATAAATTTTCATAATATGCCAGAGTAGCGGCCTACCGCCTATCTCAACCATAGGCTTTGGCTTTAGATGCGTTTCTTCACTAATACGAGTGCCAAGCCCGCCTGCCAGTATAACAGCCTTCATACGCCGAAAGACCTTTCGAAATTATTAATAAGCAGAAACTATTTTTCAAGCACACGAGCAAAGGGCTATTAGGATCAATCGCCAAGAACAGAACAGGAGTTATTGTCAAATCTGGTGTTTGAGAAAAACTCCATCAAGCGACGTGCCTGTTGGTTTCGTTCTCAGTTAATGGATCAATACGTTCTCCATCCTTGAATTGAACATCCCGGATAACATCAGCTAGGAGGTTGAATCCCCAAAGTTTACGCCACTTTTTTTGTGCACTCTGCCCCAGTGAGGAAAGTTGAAAATATCGGACACCAAAGTTATCATTCAACCAGAACGGAGGTATCTGAATAGAAAAAAACTCAACGAACGGTCGCTATTCGAAAGAATTCCGGCATGAAGCCGTGAAAATGATTATCGAAGACGGTCTGACCGCATAGGAAGTATCGCATCAGCTTTCCCTGCCCAAGTCAACCCCGGAAAATTGGGTTCGGGCTTACAAGGCCGGAAAACTTTCCGATATTGGCGGCGAGAAACTCCCCCTCACTCTGGTTGAGGAGGAGCTTGAGCGCCTCAAACGTGAGCTTGATCAAGTAAAGCAGGAGCGTGATATCTTACAAAAAGCCGCCGCGTACTTTGACCGGGAGTCGCTGCCCGGTACGCGGTAATCAGGCGGTTTTGACCGAAGTATCCGATTCCTCAGCTATGCCGGGTTATGGAGGTTTCGGTAAGTGTCAAGATAGATGTCACCGGAAGCCTGATTTTTCAGGCAGCTTGAGGGCAGGATTTCTCCATGAGGTGTCCCTGCTTTTTACCTGGATTAAGGGTCACCTCAAGCTTCGGTTGCCAGTCTCTTGTATGTGCAGTCCATCTTTCAGGGTGTGAATTTCTGGCTTTCTGATAGACCTCATGACGTTTTTGGAGAATGTCCTTATGTCTGCCGTAGTGCCGGTCATCCGGTGTCACAAAATGATGTTTTGGTTCAGCGTGAATTGGAGAATCCCGATGTTTGAGTTAGACTACGCGAACGGAGGAATTCACCATGCGAAAAAAACGGCATAATTACTCGGCTCAAGAGAAAGTCACCATTCTCAAGCGGCACCTTGTTGACCGGGTTGCAGTCTCTGATGTATGTGACGAATACGATCTGCAGCCCACGGTTTTCTATCGTTGGCAGAAAGAGTTTTTTGAAAACGGGGCTGCCGCTTTCGAAAAATCCAACTCCGCCAGGAACAGGGCCGAGCAAAAACGCATTGAGCAACTTGAGGCCAAACTGCAGGCCAAGAACGAAGTTCTTTCCGAGTTGATGGAGGAACATGTTCAGTTAAAAAAGGAACGTGGGGTTCGCTAAAAGCGTCCTGGGTTCCTCACGACATTCGCGATGCGGTCATTGACTTCGTTAATCGCTGGTCCAAGGGTACCGGCATCGCTTTGGCGCATTTTATTTCCTGGCTGGGGCTTGCCCCAAGTAAGTATTACAACTGGCAGAACCGTTACGGCAAGGCCAATGAACATAACGCCCTGATTCCCCGAGATTTCTGGCTTGAAGACTGGGAGAAGAAGGCCATTGTCGATTTTTACCTGGAGCACCCGCTGGAAGGCTACCGGCGCTTGACCTTCATGATGCTGGATCGCGATGTGGTTGCCGTCAGCCCCAGCAGCGTTTATCGTGTCCTGAGAGCGGGCAATTTGCTGCGGCGTTGGAACGGTAAACCCTCCAAAAAGGGAACGGGCTTTGTGCAGCCCTTGAAGCCCCATGAGCATTGGCATATTGACGTCGCTTACGTCAACCTTTGCGGCACCTTCTATTACCTGTGCAGCATCCTTGACGGATGCAGCCGCTACATTGTCCATTGGGAGCTGCGCCAGTCGATGAACGAAAAAGACGTGGAAATCATACTCCAGAGGGCCAGGGAGAAATACCCAAATGCCACGCCCAGAATCATTTCCGACAACGGCCCGCAGTTCATTGCCAAAGATTTCAAGGAGTTTGTTCGGATAGCCGGCATGACGCACGTGCGGACCGCGCCCTTTTATCCGCAGAGCAACGGCAAACTGGAACGCTATCACAAAACCATCAAGAACGAGTGCATTCGTCCCAAAGTGGCCCTATCTCTCGAGGAGGCCAGGGTCCAGATTGCCGACTACATCCGCTACTATAACGCAGAGCGGTTGCACAGTGCCCTCGGATATGTCGCGCCCAAGGACAAACTGGAAGGCCAGGACAAGCAGATTTTCAAAGAGCGTGACAAAAAACTGGAAGCGGCCAGAGAGGCCAGAAAGCAAAAACGGCTGGAGGAGAAGGAGCGCCCCGTCCTTCGCTGCCCAAAACCTACACCCGGGGAGATCTATAACTCGCTAACTCAACAGGGAACACTCTCCATTTCCAGCTGAGGCAAAACAAGAGCCTATAACGCTGACGCAGAATTCTGAACACCCTCTGCACAAATAACAATATACCTTCCTTCAAACAGCATTCTTTTTTTCCATTGCTTCAACCCGTCATTGCCAGAGTTAATTGAACCATAAAGAATATATTTAAAAGGTTCGGGGTCTTCTTTTTTTGCCTGAACCCATCGCATGATGTTCAGATGAAGGTTGTACATAATTCCTTCTTTTAGATAATCACCATGTCCCAAAATACTGGTATACGTAGCTAAATCTCCATTTCTTTTAAGCTTGATATAAGCAAGTAACTTTTCATTTGTTTCCACACTACCTTGCTTATAGCCAGGTATTTTTTTAAATATACCCCAATTATAAGTAGTATGCATGATGCAATCAGGTTCTTTTAACTCACTATATACTACAGGATAACCACCCATATCTTCAATGGAACGATTATATGCATCCTTCATCAACCCACCACTTCTCAGGGCTTTTGAACGGTTTATTTCAACTATATCAGGTATATGATTTTTCCAGACAAATTGTTTGCAATAGTATCCTGCTTTATCAGATTTTTTAGCATCTCTTAGTGCATTTCCTTTGTGTATTTTTTTAGCCTGTAAAATATAGTTTTCAAAACTGAACATTGATACATCTATTACTGCCGACTCAATTTGGCCTTTAAACACCTTGCCCTCTCCCGCATATTTGCCAATCATTCTTTTTTGAAAGCTATTGTATTGTTTTGTACATATTTTACTTAAAGAACAATTGCCTGACATGTATTTTAAATCAATTATAGCAATCTTATCACTGCATATCACTTTTCTACCACCTTCCAATGACAAGGATGAGTCATTACTTGCATGGAGCTTACCTTTGCGTCCGGTTGCAATCTTGATATAATTTTTCTAAATTCCTGTATTTTGAAATTTGTAAAAAGGCCTTCTCTATCAATTTGCTCTCCAACAATACGTCCCCCCCACTTTCCACCAGACTCTGAAATTCTCGAATCTCGCGGTAGTGAGTAGGCTTCAAATTCAAAACCGAAATCTTCCAATTTAAGGGAGTGTGTTTTCACCTTCCAGCCATTGTATTCGATAATCCGACCAACTTCCCTCCCCTTCCGAATGCACCCTTCAAATATTTCTCGGTTATTAAATTCTAACTCCCTAGCCAAAGGGCTTCCATGAGCTGCTGTTCCTATCAGGCGAATATTATTTCGATCAAAATAATCAATCTCTTTTTGCAACATTTCTTTTGGATCTTGTCGCCATTTTAATGCGGAAGCTATCAAATCACTATGAAAACCTAAATGATGTCCATGGGAAAGTAAAATTTTACATTTTTCAATAAGTTCAGGATCATGTTTTATTTCTCCATTATCTATCCAACCGTAATAATTTTTCTCTTCGTTATAACTCCCCGGTGGCAACAGAAAAAAAGTTGATGTATACCCATACTCAGCCTCTACTTGGGCGATTTCAATTGCCATATTAAGACTATGGTCCACATCATGTCGAATAAAAAAACATGACTCTGAAGATTCAAAAACTTGGTTCATTGGTACGTTTTTAAGACTAATAAGTTTTAGTAAATCATCGATGTAGT
Organism: Desulfobotulus pelophilus; assembly: GCF_026155325.1. Lineage (NCBI taxonomy): Bacteria > Pseudomonadati > Thermodesulfobacteriota > Desulfobacteria > Desulfobacterales > Desulfobacteraceae > Desulfobotulus > Desulfobotulus pelophilus. Next base: position 8,265 of record NZ_JAPFPW010000033.1, read on the forward strand.
CTGTTTCATCATTTTTTTTAACAATTCTTTTATACATATAAAACTCCGAGTATATTCTAATCAAAATCCCACCAAACAGGATGAGTTAAAATGCCAATAACGTTACCAGCCTTCTCTTGTCCATTTTTTAAAAAATTATGTCTTTGCTTTATTTCTGTTGATGTTGTAATTGCCCCACCTGCATCACTTATATAAGCATCCATAGCTATATCGTATGCCTCATACAACAGACCATGACTTTCCATAGAAGAAACTCCAACTCGAGCAGAATGGTTGTTTTGAGAAGAATAAACAATTCTTTGGCCACCAAATTCTATTCCAACCGCCTCTTTAAAAATCTCGTAATTACGATAATTTAAGGCTCTACAAAGCCTATCTCCATGTGAACTTGTTCCGGTTATCTTTAAACCTAAACTTCGTAAAAAATTAAGCTCTCCTGATAACACTGCATTTACATCAATTTTTTCTTGAAGAGACAATGTCATTAAATTATTGTGAAAATTAATTTCATGACCAAGCCCAGCTAGCTCCCGGCAGAGCCAAACAAGGTCTTCCGTATGGAAATACTCACCATTTTGCAATATACCATAATACCATGCTGAATGCAAAACGCAATAAGTCGCTCTTAACCCATGTTTATGTTCCCATCGTGCCATTAGCATCGCTGTTTCAAAGTCGTGGTCAATATCATGCCTTAGCAAAAACAGCTTTTCGTTATCAAATTTTTTTTTATTTGCAAATTCATCATAAGTGATATTAGTGTGTGTTTTTATTATTGGTTCAATTAGTTTTTCGTACTGCATAATGTTATATTTTTTTTTGTGTTTGAATTTTTTTCGGTATTTTTTTTTTGTATCTTCCGATAATCTTATTAAGTCCATTTCAAAATCCTTGAATAATGAGGTAAGTTGAAAATATCGGACACCAAAGTTATCATCCAACCAGAACGGAGGTGTCTGAATGGCAAAAAACGCAACGAACGGTCGCTATTCGAAAGAATTCCGGCATGAAGCCGTGAAAATGATTATCGAAGACGGTCTGACCGCATAGGAAGCATCGCGTCAGCTTTCCCTGCCCAAGTCTACCCTGGAAAATTGGGTTCGGGCTTACAAGGCCGGAAAACTTTCCGATATTGGCAGCGAGAAACTCCCCCTCACTCAGGTTGATGAGGAGCTTGAGCGTGTCAAACGTGAGCTCGCTCAAGTAAAGCAGGAGCGCGATATCTTACAAAAAGCCGCCGCGTACTTTGCCCGGGAGTCGCTGCCCGGTACGCGGTAATCAGGCGGTTTCGACCGAAGTATCCGATTCCTCAGCTATGCCGGGTTCTGGAAGTTTCAGCCAGTGCTTACTATGCCTGGCTGAAACGACCGGATTCTCTCCGGAATAAAAAGGAAAAACGATTCGAACTCGAAATCATAGCGGCTCATAAAAGAACGAAAGAAACCTACGGTCCGGAGCGTCTTCAGAAAGATATTGCTGACCACAATGTTCATATTGGGGTTCACCGGATCAAGCGGATTCCGGTAAGTGTCAAGATAGATGTCACCGGAAGCCTGATTTTTTCAGGCAGCTTGAGGGCAGGATTTCTCCATGAGATGTCCCTGCTTTTTACCTGGATTAAGAGTCACCTCAAGCTTCGGTTGCCAGTCTCTTGTATGTGCAGTCCATCTTTCAGGGTGTGAATTTCTGGCTTTGTGATAGACCGCATGACGTTTTTGGAGAATGTCCTTATGTCTGCCGTAGTGCCGGTCATCCGGTGTCACAAAATGAATGCTGCTGTGGAGGTGTTCCGTGTTATACCAGACAACAAAGCTGTCCACCCACTTCTGGGCCTGCTCTAAAGAAGAAAATGGCTTTGAAGGATAGACAGGGCGATATTTCATGGTTCTGAAGAGAGACTCTGAGTAGGGATTATCATTGCTCACCTTTGGCCTTGAAAAAGATGGAATGATACCGAGCCTGTCCAGAGTCGCCAGCATGGTGGCCCCCTTCATTGGGCCTCCGTTATCCGCATGCAAAACAAGGCTTTTAGGATGGATACCGTGAAGCATACAGCTCTGACTTACAAGCTTTGAACTCAGATCCATGGACTCATTTTCATGAACCCTTGCAGCAATGATTTTCCGGCTCCAGACATCAATCACCATGTACAGATAAAAGAACTGTCCACGGATATCGGTTTTCATGTATGTGATGTCCCAGCTCCAAACCTGGCAAGGCCCTGTTGCTGTATATTCTTCTGGTTTTTTTCTTTCAGCGGGTTTTGAAGTTTCCCGGTGATGCAACATATTCTGTTCTTTCAAAATTCTGTAAAAAGTAGATTCTGATGCAAGATAGATTCCCTGATCTGCCAGAAGCGGCACAATCTGTTTGGGTGGAAGATCCCTGAATTCAGGACGGGTGGCTATATGGATAACCTCTTGTTTTTCAAGCTCTGTAAGCTTGTTTTCAGGGGATTTTCCGGGGCCGCGTCGCTGATCTTCACCGCCGCCCTTTTTTTTCCAGCGTATGACAGACCGGGCGCTAAGGCCAAGTGTATGGGCAGCTTTGCAAAGCCTGGCACCTCTTTTTACGGCCTCATCCATCAGGGCGAGTATCATTTTGCGCTCCTCAGGGCTATGTTTCCGTCCTCGTCCCCCCAGATTTTGCTGGCTTTTTTTTTCAGGATCAGCAAGGCGGCAGCCTCGGCAAGAGCAGATTCTTTCCTCTGAAGTTCTTTTTCAAGTTGCCGTATTTTTTTAGTATCTGATGATTTTGATTTGTTTTTTGTATCTGTAACAGGTTTCATCTGTAAGGCATTCAGGATTTGTAAACGCCACTGTTCCAGATGGGTTTCATGGAGGCCCTTTTCCCGTAAAAAAGCACCCAGATCCGCATTGTCAATCTTGCTGGCCTCAATAATCGCATTCAGCTTCTCATCGGATGTCCAGTCCTGGGGACGTTTTTCTTTCATTGGGAGACTTTCAGGGCAAGTACAGCGTTGACCAGCTTTACGGAGCCAGCGGGAGAGGGTTGACGGAGAAACATCCATCTCCTTTGATAATGCTCCGGCGGAAATGGCACCGGGGCCTGTCATCCTGCAGACCATTTTGTCTTTGAACATTGGAGAGTACGGCATGTCAACCTCCAGGCCCCCAAGTTGAATTTTTGGGTCGCACTGAGGTGACAACTACCCTGACACAGGGGGATTCGC